>NZ_JBFUJE010000025.1:0-21397 GCF_056401535.1 Luteibacter sp. P4_E6
GATCGAGACCGTGCGCGAGCATGACCTCGTGCCCTTCCTGGATATCGCGTACCAGGGCTTCGGGGACGGCATCGAGGCCGATGCGATCGCCGTGCGCCTGTTTGCCGATGCGGGCTTGCCCTTCTTCGTCGCCAGCTCGTTCTCGAAGTCGTTTTCGCTGTACGGCGAACGCGTCGGCGCGCTGTCGATCGTCACCGGCTCGCACGACGAAGCGCATCGCGTGCAGTCCCAGCTGAAGCGGGTCATTCGCACTAACTACTCCAATCCGCCGACTCACGGTGCGGCCGTGGTCGCTGCGGTGCTCAACCATGACGACCTACGCGCTACCTGGGAAACCGAGCTGGGCGAAATGCGCGAGCGCATTCGTACGATGCGTCGCGGTCTCACGCAGCGTCTCTCCGCGCACGGCGACTTCGGTTTCATCGAAGCGCAGCGCGGCATGTTTTCGTATTCCGGACTGTTATCGGCTCAGGTGGATCGCCTGCGCACGGAGTTCGGCATCTACGCCGTGGGCACGGGCCGCATCTGCGTGGCCGCGCTCAACGACGGCAACCTCGACCGCGTCGCCGAGGCGATCGCCAGGGTCATCTAGCCGTCCATCGCCACCTTCGCCGGCGAACGCCTCGCGCTCGCCACGGCCCTCCATTCGCAAGAGATATCCCGATACATGTTCTTTCGAAACCTGACGCTGTTCCGCTTCTCCGCCCCCGTCGCCACCGATCTGGACCGCCTCGAAGAGGTGCTCCCCGAGCATCGCCTGCGCCCGGTGGGTCCAATGGAAATGTCGACGCGCGGATTCATCTCACCGCTCGGCCGTAAAGAAGAGGCGCTGGTCCACATGGTGGGCCGCAACACCATGGTCACCGTGGGTAGCGAAGATAAGCTGCTGCCGTCGGCCGTGGTGAACGACGAGATCGCCAACCGTGTGCAGAAAATCGTGGACGAGGAAGGCCGCAAGGTCAGCGGCCGCGAGCGCAAGCGCATGAAAGACGACGTCATGAACGAGCTGCTGCCGCGCGCCTTCGTGCGCACCTCGCGCATGTCCGGCTATGTCGACAAGAAGAATGGCTGGCTGGTCCTGGATACGTCCAGTCGCAAATCGGCTGAGAACACGCTCAGCCAGGTCCGCGAGGCCCTGGGTAGCTTCCCGGCCGTACCGCTGGCACCGGAGGAGTCGCCGCGCATCCTCATGACGCACTGGGTCGCCACGGGCGAGCTCCCGGGTGGGCTGGTGCTCGGCGACGAATGCGAACTGCGCGACCCGGCCACGGCGTCGGGAGCCATCGCCCGCTGCCGCCGGCAGGATCTCGATACCGATGAGATTCGCGAGCACCTGCGCACCGGAAAACAGGTGTTCCAGTTGGGTTTGGTCTTCGACGACCGCATCTCATTCGTGCTCGGGGAAGATCTGATCCTGCGTAAAATCAAGTTCACCGATGTGGTTCTCGACGGCCAGGCGGATAGCCCGGAGTCGGCGGCCGCGGAAATGGATGCGAATTTCGCCCTCATGGCACTCGAGTACGAGCGCCTGCTGGGCAAGCTGGAAGAGTGGTTCAAGCTGCCGCGCCCGGAGTAATACCGGAGCGGCCGCGTCGCAGGATTCGATATGGCTTGGTGGCAAGTTCGTCGGGATCGACCAGAGACTCGCGACATGGCATCTGAAGAAGGCGAATGGCTTGAATTGTCGACCCTGACGGGCGGCACCATTCGTGTGCTCAAGTCGGCGCATCCGCGCGCCCGGCGACTGCGCCTCACGGTGACGCCGAAGGGTGCTCGCCTCACCTATCCCAACGGCACGCACACTGCGCAGATGGCGGCGTTTCTCCGCCATCACGCCGATTGGCTGGAACAGAAGCTGGGCGAGTTCCATCTGGATGCCGCGCCGTTGCCTGCCCTGAAAGTCGGTGTCCCGACGTCCTTCCCTTTTCGTGGCGAAGAGGTCGCGCTGGACTGGGCCGAGGGTGCGTATCCGCGAGTGGACCTGCATCCGGGCGGTCTCACGCTGGTGATTCCAAAGCCTCACACGCGCGCACTGATGGTAGCGAGAGGCTTGCTGGCCAGTTACTTCGAGGCGCAGATTCGCCGTGATGTCTCACGCTGGCTGCCCGCCTATATTCCGTTGATCAACGCCGCACCCACGGCACTCAAGGTGCGTCCGCTTAAGAGCCTGTGGGGTAGCCTCGACACGCGCGACAGGATCAACCTCGATCTCGCGCTTGCCCTCGCACCGCCAGCCGCCTTGCGCTACGTGCTCGTCCATGAGCTATGTCATCTCAAGGTGCGCAACCACTCGCCGAAGTTCTGGCACTGGGTGGAAACCGTCTTTCCGGATTACAAGGAGCAGCGCACGTGGCTGCGTATGCATGGCAGCGGACTGAAGATGCAGCTGGACAGATTGATCGCGGACGTCGCGGACTGAAGCGGCCACAAGAGCCGCTCCGTCCACGGCGAATCAGTGCGCCAGTGCGAAGCCGGTGATGATCTTCGCGGTTTCTTCCGGCTTCTCGAGCATGGGCATGTGATTGCAGCCGTTCATGATCGTGGCGCCGATCGAGGGCGAGCTCTTCAGGCCGTTGCGCAGGGTGTCCAGCGCGGAGACATCAATGATCTTGTCTTCGCGGCACCAGATACCGAGCACCGGCATCTGCAGCTTGCCAATCACCGGATCCAGTGAGTAAGCCTGGGCGGGCTCCTTCAGCTGTTCGAACGTGTGCGCGATGAAGTCGTGGTCCTGCTCGTTACGCGCGAGCAAGGCGTCCTCCAGGCGACCCGGTATGTTCGGCTTCACCAGGAAGATGCGACCGAGCAACGCTTCCAGATCGGCGCGATCCTTGAACAGGAACGGGTCCTTGCCGGCCTTGACGTCACGAACGAAGTCGTTTTCCTTGAAGGTAAGGCCGAGCGAACTCGACAGCACCAGGCTCGCCACCCGCTCAGGATGTTGGTCAGCGTAAACACCGGCGATCGCGCCACCCATCGAATGGCCGACCAGCAGGAAATGCTGGGCACCGACGGCAGTAGCAAAGGCTTCGAGGCGTGCCGCCTGCGCCGGAATGCCGTAGTCGCCGCCCTCATTGCGTGAGGACTCGCCCCAGCCAGGCAGATCCGGAGCGATCACGTGGAAGTGATCGGTCAGGCCCTTCGCCATCGTCAGCCAGGTTTCCTTGTTGGCCGCGAAACCGTGCAGAAGCACGATGGTCGGGCCGTCACCACCTTCGTAATACGACCAGGTCGTATCGCCCGCGACCACGGTCTTCTTCTCCATGTGTGCGGACATGGCCAGGCGTGCGGCATCCGCTTTGAGCAGCAACGACGGAGCGAACAGGTAAACGCCGCCAGCACCGATACCGAGCACCAGGGCGACCACCACGAGGAACTTGAGGCGGCGAAGAAGCAGGCGCTGCCAGAGCGGGCGGCTGTCGGCGGAAGCGATTGTCGGGATCTTGGCCATGACTTACTTCTTTTTCGACTTGCCGGCGAGGATGGCTTCGACGGCTTGCTGGGTCATCGGGTGATAGCCACTCTTTGCCTTGGCATAGGTTTCCTTCGCAAACGCCAGGCCTTCCGGTGTGCGCGCAAACGCGCGGTAGAGCGGCGTGGTCAGGTACAGGCGACCGATGCGGGTCATGTGTTCGGCGGCTGCCGTCCACACATCCTTGTCCCCCGCGGCGATGGCGTGCGCGTACCAGCGCATGCCGATCTCCGCGTTGGGCGTTCCGGTGAGGTGCCAGGCGGCGTCGATTTCCTTCACCTTTGGCAGCGGCATCACATCGGGCATCCGGTCGAGGAAGTACATCCACTCCTGGGTGTTCCAGGTCTTGGCGTCGAGCTTGTCCGCCGCGAGCTTGCCGGCAAGGAAGTCGGTGCGCTGCTTGTCGATGCCGTCGAAGCGGGCGGAGGTCGGCAGCGGTGCATCCTTCGGGATGCCCGGCTGGAAGATCCACGCGCGTGCCTCGGCCTCGCTCATCTTGCCCGGGTATTTATCCAGCAGGTTCGTCTTGAGGTAGGCGAACATCGTGTCGGTATCGATGCTCTGGAAGGCGAAGTGCGCGAAGTAGCCTTTCAGGTAGGCATCGAAGGTCTCGCGACCGAAGCGCAGCTCCAGCGTGCGCAGGAACCAGGAGCCCTTGTCGTAGGCAACCGAGGACAGCGAATCGTCCGCGCCAACGCCGCGTGCGTCCGGCGTGAGCTTCTGCGAATTGGCCGGCATGTCACCGATGGTCTTCTGCAGTTCGCGTGCGGAGAGGAGGGCCTCTTCGTCGGCGAGCGTCTTGCCGTAGACCGCTTCGGTGATACGGCCCTGAACGTACGTGGTGAAACCTTCGTTCAGCCAGATGTCGCGCCATGCGGCGCTGGTCACCAGGTTGCCCGACCAGGAGTGCGCGAGCTCATGCGATACCAGTGAGACCAGGCTCTTGTCGCCGACCAGAACGGTCGGTGTGGCGAAGGTCATGTTCGGGTTTTCCATGCCGCCGAACGGGAACGACGGCGGCAGCACGAGGATGTCATAGCGGCCCCAGGCGTACGGGCCGTAAAGCTGTTCCGTCGTGGCGATCAGCTTCTCAGTGTCCTCGAATTCGTGAGCGGCCTTGCCGACCACGCTGGGCTCGGCATAGACGGCGCTGCGCGGGCCGGTTTCCTTCACTGCGATATCGCCAGCGGCGATCGCCAGGAGATAGGACGGAATCGGATGCGGCTGATCGAAGGCGAAATCGCCGTTGAGTGGATGCTTCGCATCGTTGATCGCACTCATCACCACGCGCACATCCTTCGGTGCGCTGATGTGTGCGTCATAGGTAAAGCGAATGGCCGGGGAGTCCTGTAGCGGTACCCACGACCGCGCGTGGATCGACTCCGACTGCGAGAACATGAAGGGCTGCTTCTTGTCCGCGGTCTGGTCCGGCGTGAGCCACTGCAGGCCGGAAGCCTCGGGCACCGTCGTATAGGCGATACGCACGCTGCCCGGATGGGCCGGCGCCTCGATGGTCAGCTTCGAGCCGAGTTCCTTGTCGCGCGGAGCGAGGGCGAACTTCAGCGGGGTAGCCTTGCCCGAGCCATCCACGGCGTCGACGCTGGCGATCTTCAGGTCGCGCGTGTCGAGTACGAGATCCTTCGCCTTGGCGTCCTTCCAGTCGAGCTTCAGCGTGGCATTGCCAGCCAGTTCGCGCTGCCCGAAGTCCAGCTTCAGGTCGAGATCGAGGTGGGTGACCTTGACGACGGCAGGCTGGGCATAGGAATGCGGATCGGCGGCGAAAGCCACGACGGGGAACGCCATGGTGAGGGCAAGTACGGGGAGCAGACGCATCGAGGGGATCATCCGATGGAAGGAGAGCCCCAAGTATGCCACCCCTGTCAGAGCTTGTAGGCCCGATGGATCGCGACGATCCCGCTGGTCAGGTTGCGGACTTCGACGTGGCCGAAGCCGGCCTTGAGCATCATGCCCTTCAGGGTTTCCTGGTCGGGATGCTTGCGAATCGACTCGGCGAGGTACTGGTAGCTGTCTGCATCCCCGGCGAAGAGCTTGCCCAGGCGCGGCAGGATCTTGAACGAATGCACGTCGTAGAGCTTCGAGAGCAAGGGGCTCTGCACCTTGGAAAACTCCAGCACCAGGGCGCGGCCACCGGGCTTGAGTATGCGGTGCATGTCAGCCAGGGCCTTGTCCTTGTCGGTGACGTTACGCAGGCCGAAGGCGATCGTCACGGCGTCGAAGCTGTTGTCCGGAAACGGCAGCATTTCGGCGTTCATCTGCGCCCAGCGCAGACCGGACACGAGGCCGCGATCGGTGAGGCGGTCGCGGCCGACGCCGAGCATGGCGGCGTTGATGTCACCTACCACGACTTCGCCTTCCTCGCCGACCACCGGCTTGAGCAGGGCAGCGATATCGCCCGTGYCACCCGCGAGATCGAGCACCCGGTCGCCGCGGCGCACGCCGCTTACGGCGACGAAGTGGCGCTTCCAGAGGCGGTGGACGCCGAACGACATGAGGTCGTTCATCAGGTCGTAGTTACGCGCCACGGACGTGAACACCTGGCCGACGAGCTTTTGCTTGTCGGCCAGGGGGACGTCACGGAAGCCGAAATGAGTGGTTTTCTGGGAATCCATGCTGCGCATGGTACTCCGGATCATCCGCCCAGACAGCTGCCGCTATCGCGGTCAGGGTCCTGCCGGGGGCGGCAACGTGTTGACCACGTCGAACTGGCCGCTGCCGAGCTTGAGTGACGTGCCGTAACTCGGGCGCGCGAAGAACACGTTCTGCAACCCCGTGTTGGGCGCGAGCAGGTCGGCCAGGGGCTGCTGGCCAGCGAAGGGGTAGATCCGATTCCAGCTGCTCGAAATAGGCTCGTACAGGCTGTTCGGATCGATGCGCACCGAAAACGTCGTCCCGCGCACGAGGTCGGGCGCGCCCATCGCCTGCCGTATCTGCTCGATGGATGCCGTCGGCGGTACCGTGGTGACGCGAACGCCGTGGACACTGGGATAGATGGAACGAACCGAGAGCTCGGCCGAGTCCCGGTCGTATCCCTGGTTTCCGCGGTGGCGTCGCAGATCGCTTTCCTTGAACGGCATCTTGCCGTAGTACCAGAGGTCGGCGGGAGCCTGCGCCCGCGGTACCGGCCGCAGGCCACCGAAGCGCGTGGTCAGGTCCAGAGGCGCCGCCGCTGCGGAGGTCCCGGGCTGTGACGTCATCAGGAGCTGATGCCAGCGCGCCTGGTTCAGCGCCGCCTCCCAGCGGATCCGTTGCTCGGCGGAAATGAGCGGGGCCGTGACCTGCGCGCCCACCTCGGGCGCTCGTTCGACGCGCATCCGCGCGGCCACTAGCTCGCGTTCTACCGGGTCGGGGAATGCCAATTCGATTTCGGCTTGGTACGCGTCGTAGAGGTCAGGCAAGGGTTCGGGACTTCCCGCTTGTCCACGCCCGCTGCCGCCACGCAGACCCACCCGACGGTAGGCCCAGGTGCCTGTCGAGGTCCGCTGGATCGCGGGGCCCCGGAACGCCGGCCCCGCATCGGGACGTGTCAGTCGCCAGCTGGCGTAATCGCTGTCGTGGATCACCCGGTACAACTGCCCGTT
The DNA here is from genome assembly GCF_056401535.1 of Luteibacter sp. P4_E6. Lineage (NCBI taxonomy): Bacteria > Pseudomonadati > Pseudomonadota > Gammaproteobacteria > Lysobacterales > Rhodanobacteraceae > Luteibacter > Luteibacter sp. P4_E6. Next base: position 7,072 of record NZ_JBFUJE010000025.1, read on the forward strand.
GTGTTCGATGTAGGTCTTGCCGCCGATGGTGAAAATTCCCTCGGCATTGGCCTGGCCGGACTTGCGGATGTTCCGTGCGACGAAGCGCGGTTCGAAGACGACGACCGGCCGCACGGCCGGCCTCGCTTCCACGAGGCGTCCCGCCACGCGAAAGCGTGCGCCCGCTATCGCATGTCCCACGGATGAGGAAGTCAATGCATACACGGGTAGCGCTGCGGAAAGCGAGGTGTTGTAGAACTCCGCGAAGTCGACAACCGCCTCGGCAGAGTCGCCCGCCTTGATGTCGTCGTAGATGCGCCACGCGGCCTGCGCCGCCCGTGCCGGCGCGGTGACAACGCCCTTGATCGCATCCTCGACGATCCTGTGCGTGGTCGCCGTACGCAGCCGCTCCACCAGCCACGCCCAGTGCGCATCCTCCGCGCTGCGTGTGAATGCCTGCGCGTTACGCAAGCCGAGTTGTACATCGACCTCATAGGCGGCTTCCAGAAAGTCATCGCTTACCTCGCGTTCGTCGAAGGGTGCCTGGGTGCGGGTGTAGGCCGCCGCCGTGCTGGACCCCAGTACCCAGTTCGCGAGGTTGTCGCCGGCGAACTGCCGTGTAGCGCCGTTAGCAAGTACGCGGCCATAGTCGGCCGGGAGCCGGTCGAGAAGATACTCGCGGAACGCGGGATGGTAGAAGAATCGCCGACCCGCTTCGGCTCGGTCCGGGAACTCGCGGAAAGTGATGCCATCCGGTGCATCCGGTGTATAGAGCACGATGCTGGCTACGCTCCCTGGCTGGCGCACGCCGAAGGCTAGAATGTCGCGCAGCGGCGTGCCGAGATAGGTGATCTGTCGCACGACGACCTCGTGTCCTTCGACGCGTGCCCGGCCTGCTGCCGTCGGCGTGTCGAGTGCCGCGCGGACCCAGTGGTAACCGCGCTCTCCACGATCGGTGACGAACGAGTGCGGCGCGTCGTCCATGTAGTACGACAACCGTGCCTCGGCCGCGAGGAACCTCATGTGTGCCCGCTGCAGCGCTGCGGCGTCTTCGCGACGGACCGACGCCTCGCTACCCGAACGGAATACCGATTCCACATACGCCTGAAAGCGTGTCGACAGGTTGAGATCCCGCACGAGCCGGCGAATCGCTGCATCGTCCAGGTTGGCGATCGAGGTGCCATCGCTCGCGCTGGCGCTCAGCCTTACCGGCTCGAAGGGCGCCAGGTTCTGGTAGGCAAGGTCGATCAGCTTGATATGTTCTGGCGTTGGCCCCTCGAACAAGGCTTGCAGTGACTCCAGTCGCGTGGCGACATCGGCGCTGCGGTCGATGCGGATATGGATGTCCGAAGGGTCCTGGGTAACACCGAGCGCGCGCAGGCGCTCGCCGAGCATGGTCGACGCATACGTGGGCAGGTCCATCGGCACGCGCAGGCCCGCTTCGGTTTCACGTCGGGCAACCTGCCCAAGCGTGTCCACGTAGCGATCGCTCGCGTCCCGCCAGTCGGCGGCCACGATCGCAGGGACGTGCTCGAGCCGCTGTGCGTTGAATGTCTCCAGCAGCGCCGCATGACGTGCGGCGAGAATCGCTTCGACATCGAAAGCACGGTCAAGCTGCAATGCGCGGAATGCCGTGTCGACGAAGAGCTGCGCGCGCGACGTGGTCTCGTCGGCCAACGAATATTCGAACCAGGCCTGACGAAGCTTGTCGCGCTGCACGGCGATCAGCCGATCGGCGAGGGTGCCGAAGGGATCGCTGCCGATCTCCCGGGAGTCGACGAAAACATTCGGCCCGACCGACGCGAGATGCTGACGAGCGATACCGGGAAGATCCGATGCGTGGACGAGTGCAAGGCGTGCGCGCCGCTCCAGCTCGGCATGAGCGTCACGCAGCCGCGGGAACGACTCCCACCCTCGGTCATGAGAGAACACCAGGGTGCGTTCGGGAACCCGTTCGTCCTGGATGAGCAATGCCCCGGCATAAGCGTTGGATCCGAACATCAGCTCGCGAACCGTCGTGCCGGGTGGTGGGCTGGCACCGTCGGCCGACGTGATGGAGCGGACCAGGGCCATGGCGTTTTCATCGAGGCGACCGTCTTCGCGGGCGAGCACGGCCAGATCGCGTGCCGCGTCGGCGAGCCGCCCCGCAAGAGCGGCACGCCGCGAGCTTCCGGCGGTGCCCCTCATGGGCGGCGAGGTCCAGTAGGCATCCACGGCGACGAGATAGGGCGACAGGGTCTCGGGCCCTGCGGTTTCGGGAAGGCCCGGCATGCCGGCTTGTTCGGTGGCCAGCCAGGCCTGCAAGCCGACGAGACGATCGAAGGCGTTCGAGGCCTCCTGGTGAATGCTTCGCACCTGTGCAGGCGGAGCCTGCGGCGGAGTGATATCCATGACGATTTCCTTGTCGTGATGAGTCAGTAGCGAACGGGCGCGAGTGGCGCGGGCTGTTCGCCACGGCGCCCGGCGTTGACGATGTAGTTCGAGGGGATGCGAATGGGGTCGCTGCTCGTTAGCTGGTATTGGTATTCACCGTTAGGAAGCAGGCGTCGACGCATTTCAAAGTCGCCTCCCGGCCCCCGGACAACATGGTGGTTGCCGACCGGACGCCAGGGATCGCGGAGGCGCGCGGTATCGATCTGGATCGCGTAACCGAGCGGATCACGCTGCCCGGCCTGTTGCATGGGCGACGTACCCAGCGCCTCGGCCAGGCGGCGTGTCGGTGTTTCCGGCGGAAGAACGGACACGGGATACGTGCGCGGTCCGTGGGGCGTGTCTATCCATGCCTCGTGAGGCCCGAGCGTGATGCCCTCACGGTTCGACCCGGGCCAGAACTCGGGCTCGAAGTGACGGTCGCTGAAATACCAGACACGGCTGGGCCATTCGTCGCGAGGGACGAGTTGGGTGGCCGGCAAGGACTCGGTCGTCGCCCGACCGGTGGCGGCGCCCGAGCGCCGGGAAGGCACGCGTGGCATCTGCCGCGCAGCGGCGAGCGCGTCGTCCCACCGTGCTTGCTGGCCTGGTGAGAGCGTCGACGCGAGAGCCGGCACATGGTCCGTGGACGACGAGATTTCAGGAAACTGGATGTCGATGCCCGGCGCTGCGCCTGGCGACGACGGCGGGGACGGAATGCGGCGACCGTCATGCTGGGCCCATCCACGGATGCCCAGCACCTCGGCACGCTCGGCGCGCAGGGGGAACCGGGTTTCCAGTTCATGYAGGAACACGCGCCGCTGATGCGCACTCAATTCGGYGATGTCCGGATGGAGGTGCGGGTCTACGATGAGGGCGCTGCGTGGTGGGACGACGACTTTCATGTGCGTTCCATCGGTCCTGACCAACGCGAGCGCACTCGGATTGTCGATGAGCGCCGCCGCGATCTCGGCGCGCATGGGTGCGATCACGGCAGGCAAGGCCATCAGCGGCGGCGCGTTTACGGCCGGGGCGGCGACCGGCGCAACAGGTGGCGCGCCACCCGGCGCCGCAGCGGCATGGTCACGGACGGCGAGGCGATGCAATCGCTCGCGGAACCGACGCATCCCGCCTTGCAGGCCGACACCTTGTGCATACACCCATCGACCATCCATCCGTTCGATCAGCGGCCCGGTGAAGCGGGCATCGAGAACGCTGCCCCGGGAAGGCGCAAGACGCCAATGGCCGTAGTCGTCATCGTGGCGCACGGCGTACAGGGTGCCGTCCTGCTCGACATACGACCGGCCGCGAAGCCGGAAAACGCCTTCGTTATCCGGCTTGCCCGGCTTGCGAATGTCGCGCATGGCGTAGCGTTCGTCGAAACGGACACGCCCGGGCGACATCCGTACCGGCGTGCTCGCCACGCCGCGTGTCGCGGTTTGCGAGCGTACGATCGCGCCGGCGACATGACGCCCGCCGATGAAGGGCGGCACGGTAAGGTTTAGCGCGTTCACGTAGCCCTCGGTAAAGGCGATGACGGCTTGACCGGTATCGCCCGCCTTTACGTGGTCGTAGAAGCGCCAGGATGCCTGGGTCATGCGTGCGAGGCTCGCGGGTACGTCGGCGAGCGCGGTGGTGGCCATTCTCGCCACCGGGTCGATCCGGAAGCGGTCCTGCACGTAGCCGAGTAACGCGTCGTCATCCGCATCGGCCGTGGAGCGGGCGAGGAATCGAGTGTCGCGCCGGTGCTTTTCCACTGCTGTGTCGTATGCGGCGGCGAAAAAGTCTCCATGGACTTCGCGTTCGTCGAATGGTTCGGCGGTGAGTGTGTACGGGGCCTCCCTGCTGGCGCCGAGCACCCAATGGGCGAGGCGATCGCCGGCGAACTGGCGGGTGATGCCATTGGCCGACACGGTGGCGAATTCGGCAGGTAGACGATCGAGCAGGTATTCGCGGAAGGCTGGGTGGTAGAGAAAGTATTTCGCGGCATCCTGCCGGTTTTCGAATTCGCGAAAGGTGAGGCCATCCGGCGCGTCGGGCGTGTACATGACGACGCGAGGCGCACTGTTCGGCGTGCGCGAGGCGACGATGAGGATGCCGTCCAGCGGCACCTGCCGATAGGTGAGTTGGGAAACGGCGATCTCGTGCTTGTCCACGTGGCGTTGCCCGGCTGGCATGCTCAACACCGCTTCAATCCAGCGGAATCCCCGTTCGGCGTGATCGTCGATAAACGAGCCGGGTTCGTTGGGGATGTAATACGACAGCCGTGCTTCGGTCGCCTCCATGCGCATTTTCGCCGCCTGCACGGTCGTCGCGAGTTTGCGGGCGAGGACGCCCGCGGCTCCCTGACGAAGTCGCGCTTCGACGTGGGCCTGGTAGCGGTTTGCAATGTCGAGGTCACGAACGATGCTGATGATCGCGACATGGCTGAGACGGTCACGAAGGGAGGTGCCCTCGGTATTGACGGCACGCAGGGTATCGAGGGAGAAACGACCGATGTTCTGGCAAGCGAGATCGACCAGCGACATGCGCCGCGCCGTCGTCGAGCCCGGTAAGGGGTCGAGGGGTTCGAGGAATGTCGGCAACACCTTGATGCGGGCAATCTCGACGGTGATCGCCTCGGGCGACTCATCGACGCCAAGGGCCGCCAGCCGTGCCGCCAGCTCGCGCGAGGCGAAGGCGTGCAGGCTCAGCGGTGGCCGCATGCCGATGGCTGCGCGAAGCATGGCCGCTGCTGCCAACGTCTCGTTGTAGGTATCGCGTGCCTCATACCATGCGGCGCGGACCTCGCCAGGTACATTCGCCAGGCGTAGGGCGACGACCGACTCGAGCAGCCTGGCCTCTCGCAGGCTTTCGATCGCGTCGATGTCGAGCATCGCCGCCAACGACAATTCGTAGCGGATGCGATCGCCAAGACGGGTCGCTGCATCATGCTCGTCGCTGTCGAGGGCATAGTCATCCGCGGCGAGCGCGATACGGCCGAGTTGCACGTCGATCATGCGGTTGGCCAGCGCGTCGGCGAACGGGCCGGTGATACCCCGCCAGCCGACGGCGCCCACGGTCTTAGCTTCGGCGAACTCGTCGTTCTCAAGGCCGGTGGCATCCGTGGCATCCACCGACTCCAGCAGTCGGCGACGGGTCGACTCGACAAGACGTTCCGGAGAGTCGAACGCCTCCCATCCGCCGTGGGCTGTGAACAAGAGGGCCAGGTCCGGCAAGCCGTCATCGACGATGATCAGCGAGCCCGCATGCGGCACACCGCCGAGCATGAGTTCGCGTACATGCACGCCCACGGGAAGGCCCTGGCCGTCCGCGGCGATGACACGGGCGGCGAGCGCCGCCGCGTTATCGCTCAGCGTGCCGTCGAGCCTGCGCAGCGTGGCTTCTTCCTTCATCACGCTAAGCAGGTGCTGGCCAAGCGTGGTGGCACGGGTCGCCCAGAACCCGGGAAGCGCGTCGACCAGCTGTCGTGCGCCCGTGGCGCTCGGTTCGGTCAGCGACGGTTGTGTCTCGTACATGCTCATGAGCGCATCGCGCGTGGCAGCCAGGCGACGTAACGCGTCGACAGACGGCTGGCTTTCTGCCTGCACGACCTCATGCGGCGGTATCGTTTGGACATCCATATCGTTCTTCCTTGTCACGGTGAAGGGCCGGCTCTGTTGGTGCCTGGCGCCCGGGAATGGTGCGGGGATGCGGCGGCGCTACGGCGACACCCGGCCGCTGGTGCTGAAGTCGCCGGCGTCGAGGCCGAGGAAGCTGACCGGGAAGCCCACGTCGGGCTGCACCACATAGGTGGGCTGCGGACCACGACGGTCCTCGATGATCCTCAGGCCGGGAGACTCAGGGGTGCCGTGCCGGCCTCGATAACGATCCAGGTGCAGCCGGATCCACGCTGGACCGCCTGTAGGTCCCGGGGCTTGCACGGTGGCGGGCAATCCGGTGAGTCCCGAGCCGGGAACGGCCTGCAGAGGTAGCGCCAGATCGGTGCCACCGTTCAGAGCGATCCCACGGCCGAGGGGGTAGTGCCAGAGCTGGGCGGGCCATTCGCTCGGCGGCAGAACGCGCCACGTGGCCCCTGGGCCGGGCTGCGTGCCGATGGGTAGCGGCTCTGGCGGGGTGGCACGGGCCGCACGCAACGCATCGTTCCACGCCGTGTGCTGGCGCAACGTCACGAATCTCGGACGTGCCTGCGAAGTCGCCTCCCAATAGATAAGGCTCGCCTCACCGCCATTGCGCAGACGCTCTCTGAACGACTGCTGGAACGTCCAGCGCTGGAACTCGCTCAGACCAGCGAGCGCCTCGCCGGTGACACCGCGCGTGCGCGGTTGGGGAAACGCCGTGTCGTCAGTCCAGCCGCCACGCAAACCGATATCGGTGCGCACGCGCCAGTCTCCGCCCGGCACACGCGCGACCGGTGGCCCGGGACGCGCGGCGTCCAGCGCATTCGGGTGCGCGAGGCGCCAGGTGGCGGAGGCAGGGTCGTGCCTGAGTTCGAAGACGAAGCCCCGCTGGCGAATGTATCGACGGCCGCCCAGTCGGTGCACGCCAAGGGCATCGGGCTGCAAGCCGCTCAGGTCGACATCGCGCGCGGCGTAGCGCGAATCCAGCCAGTGCCGCCCGTCCGGCAGACGAATGCCGCTGTCTGTGGCGCGTAGCGCGCCGACATCCGGACGCAACGAGAGTCGGGCTCGCCTTACGCCAGGCAAACCTGCGCCCCAGCCTGCGAAGCTCAGCGACGCGGTATAGGCCTCAGCAAAATCAATGAATGCCTGATGGACGTCGTCGGCCTTGACACTGTCATAGAACCGCCAGGTCGCCCGCAATGCCTGGCCGACCGCGCCGAGTGTGTCCACCACCGCCGTTTCCGGGCCACGTGCGCTCCGCATGACGGTGCTGACGACGCCGGTGACGGACTCGGTGTCAGCCTGGGAGGTACTACGCCCCAGCCATGCGACGTCGCGCGCCTGCCGGACGATCTCGGCATCGAACAGTGCCGTACGCAGATCGCCATCGACCAGGCGCTCCTCGAACGCTTCCTCGGTGAGGGTGCCGCGTCCTTCGCCGGGGGCGGCGAGYACCCAATGGGTTCGCCGCGTGGCTTCTGAGACACGGAAACGCCGGCCGCTTCCGTTGGGAAGCGCTTCGCCAAATTCGGCCGGCAGGCGCCGTAGCAGGTAGTCCTGAAAAGCGGGTGCGTAAAGAAACTGCCGGCCTGCCGCAGCGCGGTCGCTGAACTCGCGGAAGTCACGGCCGTCAGGCGCTCCCGGCGTGTACAGCACGACCCGCGATGAACTGCGTGCGTCGCGGACGCCGATGACCAGCACATCACTCACTACGGCGCCCCGATAGACCAGTTGGCGCACGGCGGTCCTATGATCGCCGACGGTACGGCGGGTCGCCGCTACCGGGCTGTCCAGCACGGCTTCAACCATGCGGTATCCGCGTTCCTCGCGATCGTCGATGAAGGCTGGCAGCTCGTCGCTCAGGTACATGGTGCTACGCGCGGCAGCGGCTTCGACGCGCATGCGCGCTTGTTGCAGTCGCATCGTCGTCTGGCGGAAGGTTCGGCCCTGTGGATCGCTCACGCGCGCACGCAGGTAGGCTTCGAAGCGAGGGGCCAGGTTGAGCTCGCGAACCATCTCGCGCAGGCGCGGCATGCTCGGGGTGGTCGAACCCGAGGGTAGTCCCCTCGTGACGATCTGGAGCCTTCGCCCATCGAAGTAGCCGATGTTGCGCAAGGCGAATTCCGCGAGGCTAAGGTGGGTAGGAGGTATCGCTGGCGCCGAGCCGATCGACGGCGGGATGAGGCCTTCGCTTCCGCTGGCTTCGATCCGAATATCATCGGGGTCTGCCTCGATGCCGCGGCTCGCCAGCGCGGCCACGAGTTCCTTCCGGGTCCATGCCGCCAGCGTGAGCGGGGCGTCGTCGTGATGTCGCGCCGACGACGCGGCGCGCATCCGAGTCAGCCGGTAGCCTTCCATGGCGTCGCGCCAGCCTTGGGCTACCTGCGTGGGTACAAGGCGCATGCGTTGTTCAAGGAGGGTGGCGCCGAGGCGCTCTTCGCGTTCGGCGAGCAGGGCGAAAACGTCGAGCTTGTCGTGCAGGTCGAGAGCTGCCGTGGCGTCGTCAATGAACCGGGAGGACGACACCGTGTCGCCGGCCGACGGCCACGCATCCTCGACCTTTTCTCTCTGCAGTCCGGCGATCCGCCGGGCCATCGAGCGAAACACGTCGGCTTGCTGCGGCAGCGAATCGACGAAGCGATCGTTGGCTAGTACCTGGGCGGTGTCGTCCGCGCGAATCCCCGGCAGTTCGCGGCGGCGCGCCAGCGCCTGCCGCAACCATAACTCTGTCTCGCCATGCAGGTGGTCGAGGCTGTCGAAAGCGTCCCAGCCGCGATCCGGCAGGAAGCGAAGGACGACGGTAGGATCGTCGCGGTCGTATACGATGACCGCACCTGCGTAGTCCACCGGACCGATGYGCAACGAACGGACTTGCACGCCTGGTGGCAAGTCGCCGCCGTGCGAGCGCGCGAAACGCTCGGCGAGGTTCGCTGCGACGCCGTCGAGCGTGCCGTCGCTGCGGCGGACGAGGGCGTCGTCGCGCATGACAGACGCCAACCGCGTGGCCAGGGCATCGATGCGTGGCACGGGTGGCGCGCCCGGGGCGTCTTCTACCGGTCGCTGCCAGAACGCATCCAGGGCGGCGAGCAGGTGCGTGCGGCCTTCGGCGACGGGATAAACAGGTAGCGCGGGTAAATCCTGTTGCTGGCTGGCCAGCCACGCTTGAACGGCGATAAGCCGACCCAGGGCGTCGACGGTCTCCTGCTGCGTGCTGCTGACGATTGCCGCCGGCGCCTGCGGGGGATTCATGTCCATGCCGCATCCTTTGCGTGGAAATCCAGCGCAAAGGTTAGGAGCTCGTCAGCGGAAGATATGTCCCCGCCAACGACGACATGGTGTCAGCGTTACGACAGCAAAGATGTCAGCTCAGGGATGATTCTTGTGCCGCGTCTCTTCGTTGGCGACATGCCGGTCATGTAGCGACTCCGCCGCCGTCTCGCCCGGATCGTCCGGTGGACGCGCTTCGAGGTCGCGGTCGTTCTCGCCGCCCGGCGTGATCTTGAGGATGGAGTGACGCACCTCGCGCGCGAGGATCACTCGTGCATCGCGCACCATATCTTCCAACGCGTCGCTGAAGTCGAGTTTGCCGTTCGTGTCGGTCCAGACCACCTTCACTTCGCGCAGCTTCTGGATGAAGCCGCGGAACAAGGCTTTGTCGAAGAACTCCGGTGCCGACAGTTCGTTGAGCAGGCCGAGGCGCTGCGCCGTGAGCGTGCAGGCGGTTTCGAGTTCGCCCGAGCTCATGGTGTGCGGGCCGTTCTTCACCAGCGCGGCGATGGCGATGTAGTAGCGCTCGAAAGCCTGCAGCATGCTGCGGGCGATCACGCGGAGCTGGTACGCGCCGTCGTCCTGGCCGGGTCCACGTTCGAGGACGCGGCCTTCGCTGCTGGCCTCGAGGATGCCGCGGCGAACGAAGAACTCGATCGTTTCCTGCACCTCGTTGGCAAACCCATCCTGGTCCCAGGGCAGGAACAGCTCGCCCTGGATGAAGGGATAGATCAGCTTGCCCAGGCGCAGCACCGACGATCGCGACATGCGGCGGTTGTTGAGGAAGCAGGCTGCCACCCACGCGGCAGCCGCGTTCAGATGGAGCACGTTGTTGCGGAAGTACGACAACAACACCGCCTGTTCGCCTTCGGTAACGAGCACGTCGCCAAGCGGGTGACGGATGCGGCGGATCCAGCCCATCTGCTCGCCGTACGCGACGATGCCCTGTGGGTTCATCGGCGTGATGGTTACGCGGTCCGAATACGGCAGTTCCTGGAACATCGACTTGGTAAGTTCGAGCTGGGCGAGCAGGTCGTTCTCGGCCATCGCATGCTTGGGCGTGGCCAGCAGGGCGAGCGCGATCAGGTTGATCGGATTGACGTCGGCCGCGCGGTTGATATTGATCTGGATGCGCTCGGCGAGGTCGTCGACCAGGTTGCTCATCCATTCCGGCTTGGCGTCGTGCTCGGCCGTCGTCACGCGCCAGTCCGGCGCGACCGAATCGAGCATGGGGGTGAGCAGGATAGGCTCGCCGAAGTTCAGCGTGACGTGGCCATAGCGCTGGCGCAGCACCTTCAGGCCGCGAATGAGGCCGAGCAGCGATTCCTTTTCCTTCGGCTTACCGGAAAGCTCGCCTGCGTACGACTTGCCTTCCATCAGCTTCTCGTAGCCGATGTACACCGGCTGGAATAGCACCGGCCGGCGAGGCGCGCGAAGGAAGGCGCGCAGCGTCATCGCCAGCATGCCGGCGCGCGGTGCCAGCAGGCGTCCGGTACGCGAACGGCCGCCTTCGATGAAGTACTCCAGCGGCACGCCGCGATCGACCAGTTGAGCGAGGTATTCGTTGAAGACCACCGAATACATCGCATTGCCCTTGAAGCTGCGGCGCAGGAAGAACGCGCCGCCACGACGGAGGATGGGGCCGACGCCGGGGAGATTGAGGTTCACGCCCGCAGCGATGTGCGGTGGCACCACGCCGGAGTAATGCAACTGATAAGACAGCAGCAGATAGTCGGTGTGGCTGCGATGACAGGGCACGTAGACCACTTCATGACCCGGCGCCGCGGCGCGGGCCTTGTCGAAGTGGTGCATGGCGATGCCGTCGTAGAGCTTGTTCCAGAAGTTGGAGAGCAGGAACGAGGTCGAGCGGACCACGGGGTGCGAATAGTCCGCCGCGATCTCGAGCGCGAAATCGCGCGCGCGCCGTTGAGCCTTCGCCAGCGTGATGTTTTCCTTGCTGGCCGTCGCCGCGATGGCATCGCGCACCGGTTCGGTGTTGAGCACCGCGTCGACCACGGTACGGCGGTGCGACAGGTCGGGGCCGATCACGGCTGCGCGAATGCGGCGGAAATGGGTGCGCAACACGCGGGCGATCTTGCGCGTGAGGCGCTCCGGCGACAGGCCGTTCGAGTCGGCCAGCACGCTACGCAGCGACACCGGTGCGGAAAAATGCACGACGGTATCCCGCCCATTGAGCAGGAGGGCGAGCATGCGGCGGAAGCGGCCGACCACCAGCCAGTTCTCGGCGAAGAGCACGCTGAACCAGCCGCTCTCACGGTTGGGCGCCCGGCCGACATAGATGGAAACGGGGACGACCTGGATATCGCGCTCCGGATCGTCCTCCAGTGCGCGGATGAGCTGGCCGATCGGTTCTTTCGGTCCACGCGCATCCGTGCGTCCGAACAGCCAGCCATGGCGGCGGCTCAGGGAAAACACCGAGCGACGACGACGGCCGGGTAGCTCCAGCAACTGCATCGGACTGGGCAGGCCAGCCTCGCGACAGGCACGTTCGAGGATCAGCGCGTCGGAAGCGCCGTCGCGCTCGATCGCGTAACAGACAGCCGCGCCGCTCACGAGGAGGGCGGTAGGCTCGGCGGGCTCACGCTTGATCCGCACCCAGGGTTCGAGAAGCCGACCCAGCAGCTTGAACCACCAGGGCGAACGGGCGACAGGGACGTGCGGATCCGCACTCATCGGAATTTCGGGCATCGTGGGATTGTACGGCTTCAGCGGGGCCGGGCGGCCGCGACCGGTGCGCCATCGTTGTGCGGCGGCGGTGCGGCGGTACCGGGCAGGGCTGGCGCGCTGCCCGACGGAGCGGGTTGCGCGGGCGGGTTGAGCTGGAGGTGTTGCGCGCGGACGCTTTGCAGCAGGTCGCTGTCGTACCAGCGGCCGTCGAGCAGCACCAGGGTGGCATCGGTCTGGATGGGCTTGTCCAGCAGGATGTAGGTGATCTTTACGTGCGCCGAACCGCCGCTGTTCTCGATGGTGTCGATGCTTATCGACTCGAAGCTCTTGTCGATGGAAAGGCCATAAACGGCGAACAGGCGCTTGAAGCCCAGCCAGGCAGTCGACCAGGTGGCCATGGACTGCTCGAAGTTCATCGCATGCAGCGCGTCGGGGGTCGAAAGGTTGGCCTTGCGCGCGGTGTCCACAAGAATGCCGATCGCCTCCTTCGCCTTGCCCTGATCGCCCCAGGGTACGGTCTGCGTCCACGGTGCGACCACGTTCGCGGCTTCGCGCAGTTGCCGCTTCTGCGACGCCGTGAGCTCCTTGGCCTGGTCGATCGCCGTGAGTGCCATCGACTGCCCGACGCCGGACAGCAGCGGCATCTGATCCTTATAGTCGCGATCGAAGCGGACCAGGGTCGGACGCAGGTCGGCGAACAGCTTCTTCTCCGCATCCGGCTCGGTCAGCCGCTTTACGCCGGCCTCGAACTTGGCGCGGTCGTCGTCATCGAGCGGCTCGGTGGGCGCATTGCGTTTTACCCAGTCGGCGCGCAGCGCGGCAAAGTCCGCGGGCGGCAGCGCGTGCCGCCAGAACATGTCGAACTTGCCGTCGCGAAGCAGATCCAGCGAATCGCGCATGGCGTCTTCGGGGGAGCCGCCGCCGGGCGTGCCGGGGGCATCCTTCGGCTTGTGGTTGCAAGCGGAAAGCAGGGCGACTGCCAGCAGGAGGATCCAGGCCAGGTGCGATAGGCGGCGCATGGGGGCTTCGACGTCTTCGGAAGGCGGGGACGGGGAGCGTACAAGAAAAAACCCCGGAGGCTCATCGCCTCACGGGGTTATCCAGCCCGAGGCCGGTAAGGGAAATGGCCTTGCCCGCATTGCTTTTTGGCGCCACGGGTTTTGGCGAGGCCATAATAGTTAAATAACATTGCTAAAGCAATGCCTTAACTTAACCCGGATAAGTGCATGAATTTATTGAGTACGCAGTGACTCGATCTTCTTCTGCCGGCGCTCGCCACGCGGCAGGCTGAAGTCGTTGTCGAACAGCGCCGTCTCCCAGCTGCCGTAGGTCGGGTTCGGCAGGACGAACCAACGCTCGCCGATCCAGGCCGTATAGGGCGCCATGGCCCTGGYGCGGCCGTCGGCGTTGTTACCCAGAATATTGGCGAAGTCGCCGATCTGGTCGCCGAATTGCATCAGCACGCGATAGTTCTTCGCGACCAGCTGGCGACGGCAGCCCTTCTCGCTACCCACCTGCTCGCAACCTTCGACGAAGGTGCCCAGGCCCAGGAAGGACTCCTTGCCGGCCACCGGGAAGCCCGCCGAACGCAGGTTACCCAGCGTCGCTTCGTCCAGGTCCTTGGCGCGGTTGGAAATGTAGATCACGGCGATGCCGTGCTCGGCGGCGAACTTCGTGAAGGCGAGGGCACCGGGCATCGGCCGCGCGATGCCTTCCTTGCACCACGCTGCCCAGTCGGCTTCATTGAACTCGCCACCGGCGCGGATCAGGCGTGCCTGGTAGGGCGAGTTATCGAGCGCCGTCTCGTCGATGTCGAGTACCACGGCGGGCTTGAGGCCCTTGAGGGACGGGTGAGCCGCGCGGTCGTCCTTCGGCAGGGCGTCCCAGTTCGGATCCTGCTTCGCTTTGAGAATTTTCTCCTGCGCATCTCGGAAGGTCTGCAGGTAAATGAAGTCGTGCTCACTGGCGTTCTGCGACCAGGCCACCGCATTCAGGTTGTCATCAGCGGTGGCGCCGGTGATGGCGGGCGCCGCGACAGGTGCGGGCGGGACGGGTGCCGCAGCAGGCCCGGCATGGGGCGTGGCTGCGCAACCGGTGAGCACCAGTGCCGCGGCGAACGCGGCCGGAACGAACTTCATCATGAAAACCCCTTGCGAAACAGGCAACGTCGCCCGTGGGCCGGCGATTGTCCGGGGAGTTTACGACAGCGTGACGACGGGACGCACGCCTCTGGCGCAACGACCCTGCGTGCTGACAGACTGCGGCCTCATTCACGACGAGGTCTCTATGGACGTCGCCAGTCCGCGCACTCACGCCATCCGCATCGCCAGCTACATCGCGATGGGGCTCGGTCTTTTCCT
>NZ_JBFUJE010000026.1:0-21223 GCF_056401535.1 Luteibacter sp. P4_E6
GGGCGAGGATGCCGGCGTCCAGCGTGCCCTCGCGCAGCATGCCAAGGATCTGCTCGGTTTTCTCTTCGCGCAGGAGCAGCTCCAGGCGAGGAAAGCGCTGGCGCAGGTGCGGAATGACGTGAGGTAACAGGTAGGGACCCAGGGTTGGGAAAATGCCCAGCCGGATCGTGCCGGACTCCGGATCACGGGTGCGCTGGGCGATCGACTTGATCTCGTCGACCTGCGAAAGGACCCCCCGGGCGCGCCGGGCGATCTCGCGACCGGTCTCGGTCAGCAGCACCTTGCGCGGTGTTCGCTCGACCAGGGCCACGCCCAGTTCGTCCTCCAGCTTGCGGATCTGGGTCGAAAGGGTCGGCTGGCTGACGAAGCTGGCCTCGGCCGCACGCCCGAAATGGCGGTGCTCGGCCAGGGCAACGAGGTAGGACAAGTCACGCAGGTTCATGGCGACGGGCTCGACTCGGAACGATAGGTCCAGCCTATCACAATGATGTCTACAATCGATTTGAGATATATGTTGCAGCGCGCTAATCTTGCCTTTCAGTCGCGGCGACATGAGCGCGCGCAGAGTTCATTCCACCCTCAACGGAGAGTCAAACGTGCTGAGCATTGGCGATAAGTTCCCCCAGTTCAACCTCAAGGCTGTCAACGGCGGCCCGCTCGCGAACAAGATCGAAGACGCGTTCATCGACGTCTCCGACAAGTCGTACGAGGGCAAGTGGAAGCTCGTTTTCTTCTACCCGAAGGACTTCACCTTCGTCTGCCCGACCGAGATCAAGGGTTTCAGCGATCTGAACGAGAAGTTTGCCGACCGTGACTGCCAGGTGCTGGCCGTGTCGACCGACTCCGAGTTCGTCCACCGCGCCTGGCGCATGGACCACGCCGACCTGAAGGACCTGCTGTTCCCGATGGTTGCGGACATCAAGAAGGACCTGACCTCGGCCCTCGGCATCCTGACCGACGAAGGCGTTGCCCAGCGCGCGACCTTCCTGGTCGATCCGAACGGCGAGATCCAGTTCGCCTACGTGACTGCCGGTTCCGTCGGCCGCAACCCGGACGAAGTGCTGCGCGTTCTCGACGCGCTGCAGACCGACGAGCTGTGCGCCTGCAACTGGAAGTCCGGCGACGAGACCCTCAAGGTCGCCTAAGGCAGCACCGGTCGTAAGTCCCGCGCCACAGCGCTCCCTCCCCCGCGTGGCGCGGGCTACCCGAGAGGCGGTGAAGTTCGCTTCACCGCCTCTTTTCTAAGCCCCTTACCGCATCACCGACACGCTCTCACGTGTCCCGCGTGAACCGGCACCGCGCGTGCCGAGCCATTCCGCGCCTCATTCCCTATTCCAAGACAAGGTGCATCCCATGAGCGTCGCCGATCTTCGTAGCAAGCTTCCCGAATACGCCAAGGACCTCAAGCTCAACCTCGACTCCGTGTTGAGCGAAGCGGGAGCCCCGGGCCTCAACCTTGCCCAGATTTCCATGGTCGCCCTCGGCGCCGCGTTCTCGGCTCGCTACAAGCCGCTGACCGAAGCCATCGCCGCGTTCGCTGCCGAGCACGCCACGGCCGAACAGCTGACCGCCGCCAAGGGTTCGGCCGCGATCATGGGCATGAACAACATCTATTACCGCTTCCAGCACCTGGTCAGCCACCCGGAATACGCGACCATTCCGGCGAAGCTGCGCATGAATGTGATCGGTGCCTACAAGGGTGACGCCAAGAACGACTTTGAACTCGTCTCGCTGGCGGTCTCGGCCGTCAACGGCTGCGGCATGTGCATCGACTCGCACGACAAGGTGCTCCGTGACGGTGGCATTTCGGTGCAGGCGATTCAGAGCGCGGTGCGCATCGCTTCGGTGATCCACGGCGTCGCCGTGGTCCTTGAGCAGGCCGACGCCGCCGGCTGATTGCAGCGACACCTGTGCCTGTAGGAGCCGATTCATCGGCGATCCCGCGGCAGCGGGCCGATTTGTTGCAAGCACCCATCGCCAATGAATTGGCTCCTACGAAAGGCCGCGTTTAACGCGGCCTTTCTTCGTTCTGGGAGACGCTTCCCTAACCATCACCGGGAGGGTTGCGCCATGAGCTACGTCGACGGTTTCGTTTTACCCGTACCACTGGACCGCATGGACGACTACAAGAAGATGGCCCGCAAGGCGGGCAAGATCTGGATGGAGTACGGCGCCCTGGCCTACAACGAATGCATCGCCGATGACGTCAAACCCGGCAAATCCACGTCGTTTCCGCAGTCCGTAAAGCTGAAGCCCGGCGAGACCGTGGTCTTCTCCTGGGTGGTCTACGAGAACAAGCGCGCACGCGACCGTGTCATGAAGAAAGTGATGGAAGATCCGCGACTTGCCGAGTTCATGGACCCCAAGAAGCTACCGTTCGACGGCAAGCGAATGGTCTTCGGCGGATTCAAGCCCATCGTCGAGCTTTGATGCTGCGGCGTCCGGAATGACGCGGCGCAGCGAGGACAGGGGTGCCTTCTGGCACTGTGTCGAAGGTCATCCCTGTTCGCAGGATGGGCGATTACCCACAGGGGAGTCCCACCCGCCATGCGTCGTTTCGTCCGTCCTCTCATCCTTACCGCGCTCGCCACCTGCTGTGGCGCCGCGTTCGCCGCCGGCACGGACGCCGCCGCGCCCCTCGGCCACCTGCCGACCTGGGCCCAGCCTGAAAACTACAAACTGGCCTTCAAGGTCGATCCGAAGCAGGAAAACTACTCCGGCTCGACCACGATCAAGATCAAGCTGAGCCAGGCCTCCGACTTCATCTGGCTGCACGGTAAGGACCTGACGGTATCCAAGGTCACCGTCACCGATGCCGCCGGCAAGAAGCATGTCGGTAAGTACACCGTCGCCGCTGAGAAGGAAGGCGTCGCACGCATCGACCTCGGTGCGAAGCTCGATCCGCAGGAGATCACCCTCGCGATCGAATTCACTGCGCCGCTGAACAAGCAGTTGCAGGGCCTCTACAAGGTCTCGCACGAAGGCGTGCCTTACGCGATGACGCAGATGGAGCCGGTCTCCGCGCGCTACGCATTCCCGGGCTTCGACGAGCCGTCGTTCAAGGTGCCGTTCGATCTCAGCCTGACCATTCCGGCCGACGACCAGGGCGTGGCCAACACCGCGCAGGTCAAGGAAGAAAAAGCAGGCGCGGGCTGGAAGACGCTCACGTTCTCCACGACCAAGCCGCTGCCGACCTATCTCGTCGCGTTCGCTGTCGGCCCGTGGGACGTGGTCAAGGGTCCGGATATTTCGCCGACCGAATTCCGTACGACCGCCACGCCGCTACGCGGTATCGCTGCGAAGGGCGAAGGCCATCGCATGCAGCATGTGCTGGGCGAGACCAACTCGATCATCCACACGCTCGAGGACTACTACGGTTTTGGTTACCCGTACGACAAGCTCGACCTGCTCGCCGCGCCTGACTTCAGTGCCGGTGCCATGGAGAACGCGGGTCTGGTCACCTTCCGTGACTGGCTCCTGCTGATCGACCCGGATTCGGAGGCGAAGTACGTCCGCGGCTCGTTCAACGTCAACGCGCACGAACTGGCCCACCAGTGGACCGGCGACACTGTGACCATGGCGTGGTGGGACGATCTCTGGCTCAACGAAGCCTTCGCCACCTGGATGCAGCAGAAGGTCACCACCAAGGTTCACCCGGAGTACCGCGCCGATCTCGATCGCGTTCGCGGCGCACAGGGTGCGATGAACAACGACAGCCTGGTCAGCGCGCGCAAGATTCGCCAGCCGATCACCGGCAATGGCGACATCGAAACCGCGTTCGACGGCATCACCTACCAGAAGGGCGCCGCCGTTCTCGGCATGTTCGAAGGCTACGTGACTGATCCGGTCTTCCAGAAGGGCATGCGTGCCTATATCCAGAAGCACAAGTTCGCCAACGCGACGGCTGACGACCTGATCGATTCGATCGCCGAGGCGGCCGGACAGGGCGATGCATTCAAGAACGCGTTCCGTAGCTTCCTCAATCAGTCGGGCGTGCCTTACGTCACCACCGAGGTGAAGGTCGAAGGCGGCAAGACCGTCCTGCATCTGACCCAGAGCCGTTACCTGCCGCTGGGCAGTACGGGCGACGCCAGCCGCGTCTGGGGCGTGCCGATGTGCGTGCGCTACGGCACCGCCGGCGGTGCGAACAAGGTCAAGTGCGAGCTGTTCGACCAGGCGACCGGCACCATGGTGCTCGACGATGCCGCCAGGGGCACGTGGGTGCTGCCGAATGCGAACGGTCGCGGCTACTACCGTTTCGCACAGAGCAAGACCGACCTCGCCGCACTGACCAAGGTGGTCGGTACGTTGAGCGACGCCGAGCAGCTGGCCTATACGGATGCCGTGCGCGCCGCCTTCCTTCACGGCGACCTCGATGCCGGCGACGTCCTCGCTGCGCTCAAGCCGGTCACGGCTTCGAAGACCCGCGAGGTCTTCACCGCACCGATGGCCACGTTCAGCTGGATCTTCAACAACGAAGCCACCACCGACGCCCAGCGCGACCACCTGCGCAAGTGGGCCGTCGCTGCGTACCTGCCGAAGCTCAAGGAACTGGGCTACCGCAAGAAGGCGGGCGAGGCGGACAACGACACGATCACCCGCACGACGCTCGCGGGCTTCCTCGGGGACGACGACATCGCCGCGCCGGAAGTCCGTGCCGAACTGCTGAAGCAGGGCGACGCCGCACTGAAGGTGAAGGACGGTCATCTCGACCTCGATGCCGCCGATCCCGACCTGCTCGCCGACTCGCTCGGTGTGGCCGTGCAGGAACGTGGCGCGCCCGCCATCGATGCATTGATTGCCGAGATCCCGAAGACCTCCGATCCGGCCAAGCGCAACGCGATGCTCTCGGGCCTGGCCAGCACCAAGGACGTGACGCAGTCGAACAAGGTGCGTGACTTCTCGCTGAGCAAGGACGTGAAGGTGGGCGAGATGGCCGCGCTGCTGCGTGGCAACCGTGACTCCGAAGCCGGCCGCAGCGAGCTGTGGACCTGGTACACGACGAACTACGACAAGATCGTGGCGCGTACTGGCAGCTTCGCGGGCGGCAAGCTCGTCTCGATGGCCGCCGGTGGCAGCTGCTCCAAGGCCGAAGCCGATCGCATGAACGAGTTCTTCAAGCCGAAGCTTGCACAGGTGAGCGGTGCGGAACGCGATCTGGCCCAGACCAGTGAGTCGACCCTGCTGTGCGCAGCACTCAAGGCGAAGCAGGACCCGAAGGCGATCACGCGGTGATCGTCGTCGACGTGTAACACCGAAGGCCGGGCGAGAGATCGCCCGGCTTTTTTTTTGATCAGCGGATTTGCAGTGTGGCTCGCTGCGGGCTGCCGAAGCCGTTCGGCAACACCACGACCTCGAAGTGTCCCCCTTCGCGGCCACTGGCGTCCCAAGTGCTGCGATGGCCGATGATCGTTGCGCCGCGTGGGCACGGTCCCAGGCGGCCGCGGACGTTGCAGAGCGATTCGTACTTGACCTCGCGAAGAGGCGTTCCGAGCAGTCGTGCTTGTGCGCCGTGTCCGTAGCCGATTTCGTCGGTGATGATTTGAAGGACCGGACCACCGTGATCTCTCGCCGTCCATGATCCGCCCTGCGGTATGACTTCGGCCCCTCCCTTCGTCGACTTTACGGAGTGTACGTAGACCCGGGAAAGACTGTTGCCGGCGTGAGCGACGCCGATGCCAAGCATCAGACTTAATGTGCACGCAGTAAGGGCGAAACGCTTCATGAAATTATTCTCCTCAGGTCGAATGGACCGAGGGCATGATCTGCCTATCGCTCCAAGCGGATCGATGGCGCGAGGATGAATTCTGTGGAGGTTTGCGCCTCACCTGGGCGTGATTTCTTCTCTTCGTGGTCGTAGGCGTAGGGGGAGGCCGATGAGTCGTGACGTCCTTTGTCGCGACCTTGCTCGAGCATCTTTTGTCGTCAACCATTCTCTGCTCTCTTGATCGTCACCGATCAGGAGTAACGCACATGCAGGTTACGAGTTCAGCACTGACTACCCGGGCGTACGCGATGCCGGCGTCAACGATTCAGAAGCCATCCAATGTATCTCTTGAGGCCAAGGCACACGGAAGTGTCGGTGCTTCGGAAGCGATCGACTTCTCGAATATCACGCCGCGGAAACTGCATGAGTATGTAGACGAACGGCTCATGAGCGGAGCGGTCGATGGCCCCGACGGACTGTATTGCACGACCCTTTTTGATTCGATACCCGCCGAGTGGTACGCCGAGCGACCAGACGTACCCATGGACCTGACAAAGACGATCGACAGCATGGCCGCCTTTGCCCACGACAATGGGTTCTCAAAGCTCGTGAACCTGTACGACGGCCTGATGGACTGGATGAAGATGATGGAGGTCCAGCCCGCCCATATCTCGGTGATCGCGTGATGCTCAGGCCGGTGCTGGGGCCGGGTGCCTATGCCGTCACAAGCACAACCTTGCGAACGCCGATCACGGCGCGTCCGTCAGTCCACGTAGCAGGGACACCGTTTTCGAAAGCCATCGACGTGGCGTCCGGTCGCGTCTATGGATCGAAGCCCCTGACGGCGTTCTACGTCGGCCTGACCGACCGCATGAAGCAGATGGGGGCACTACACCTCCCCATCTCGGTCGTCGCCTGATGCAAGCTGCCAGCAGCGAAAGCCGGGCGAGTGATTGCCCGGCTTTCTCCCTCCGGCTACTTGCTCGGAGCGACGGTGTTCGAGGTATCCATCGTCAGTCGAAGAGTGACGGCGCCTTTATTTGAGTAGTCACATACGACGAGGCCTGTGCCGCTGACGGATCCGCTCCCAGCGCTAAGGGTTTTCAGATCGGCCTTATGATTGTCGAATGCGGAGACAGATCCTTTCCACGTCTTCCCGCCCTCTGTCGCGATGTAGTCCGTTCCCTCCTCATCCGTCCCGGCGTTCGAAATGCCCAGGTCCTTGATGTTGCTGGCGGCAGGACATGTAACGCCTGCGGCAGCGGCTTGCCCACATACGGCCAGCATCGCCATCATGGCGAACGAGTAGCCGCGAACATTCGTCATTCTCATTGCACGCTCCTGTGTTGGACAACGACACGGAAACCATACCTTGGTGGCGATGAGAAGAGCGCACGCGGTCGTTGCACCGCATATCCTGTTTTGCGAGACAAAGCCGTAACTTGAGTCTCCGGTGCCGTTTCAGCGGATCGATTGTTTGGCTGGCTGCCGTCGTTCCGCTCGCTGCGGCGGATGCGCTAACCTTGCCGCATGCCCCCTCGCACACCTTTGCCGAGTCGACCCTCTCCCGCTACCGCACGCGATGTGGCGGAGGCGGCGGGCGTTTCGATCTCGGCGGTCTCGCGGACATTCACGCCCGGCGCCAGCGTGTCAGCGAAGACGCGCGAGCTCGTTACCGAGACCGCCGAACGCCTCGGCTATAAGCCGAACCGACTCGCGCGCAGCCTCATGACCGGGCGGACGGAGCTGATTGGGCTCGTCTCCAACCATTTCGCCAATCCGACGTTCATGGAAGTGTTCGACCTCTTTACCCGCGAACTTCAGGCGAGAGGTCTGAGGCCTTTGCTGGCAAACCTTGGTGAAGACGAGGATGGCAAGGCGGCGCTCGACATGCTGCAGCAGTACAACGTCGACGCTGTGCTGATCGCCACCTCGGCCCCGCCTGCAGGTTTCGCCGCGTCATGCCGCGCGGCGGGACTGCCGGTGCTTCACGTCTTCGGCCGAGCGGGGCGGTCGTCACCCGTCCCCGTGGCTACCGTCGACAATGTCGAGGGTGGACGTCTGGTAGCGCAAGCCATGCGCTCGCGCGGCCTGCGTCGTCTGGCCTTCCTCGGCGGTTCGGCGCACGATGCGTCGACGATCGATCGGTGCAAAGGCTTCGCCGAAGTGGCGGGGTCGTCATTGCGGCAGACGCTGCACGCAGGCAATTACACGCATGAGCACGGCCGCGTGGCCATGCATGCGTTGCTCGACCGACATGACCGGCTCGACGGCGTCTTCTGCGGTGATGACGTGCTGGCGCTCGGTGCGATCGACGCCTGTCGCGAGCGTGGTGTCGATGTGCCCGGTGAAGTCAGTATCGTCGGGTTCGATGACATGCCGCTGGCGGCCTGGGCTTCCTACTCGCTGACGACGGTGCGGCAGCCGATTCGCGACATGGTGTTGCATGCGATCGAGCGGATTGTTGCCTGGATGGAGGACCCTGAGGCGGTGCCGCGGAGTAAGTTGTTTGGTTGTGAGTTGGTGGTTCGGGGGAGTCTGCGCTAGGGGTGGCTGCTAATCGATACTGATCCAGCGGCGTTCGCGGTTCGATAGCAGGGCCGCCTCAATCACGCGGTCGACCTCGTAGCCATCGCGGAAGGTCGGCCAGATGACTTCGCCGGTGGCCACGGCCTGCAGGAAATCCCGTGCTTCGATGACGATCTGGTCGTTGTAGCCGGTACCGTGACCGACGCCCTGATTGAAGGCGAGGTAGTCAGGATGAGCGGGGCCCATGAGCAGCTTCTGGAAGCCTCGTCGCGCCGGCTCTCGGGCGGCGTCGTAGAGCCAGAGGGCGTTCTGATCTTCCTGATCGAACGCTAGGGCGCCACGGGTGCCAGTGATGCGATACGTGTAGCCCATCTTTCGTCCAGCCGCCATGCGGCTGAAGCTGATGCTTCCCGTGGCGCCGTTGGCGAAGCGCAGCAGCATCTGTCCCTGGTCGTCGTTCTCGACGGCCTCCCATCCGTTCGGCCCATCCCGTCGCGAATGCACGATGTTCGTGTCGGCGACCAGACTGGCAATGGGCCCGACCAGCCGCAGGCAGGCATTCACGATGTGCGGCGCGACATCACCCAGCGCGCCGGCTTCCGTGCCCGTGGCTAGGCGTGTGCGCCATGAAGCGGGCAGGGCGGGGTCGTGCAGGTAATCCTCGACGTGTTCGGCGGTCACCTGGATCACGTCGCCGATCTCGCCCGAGGCGATGATCTGCCGGGCCAGCTGGCTGGCCGGCGTACGGATGTAGTTGAACCCGATCATGTTGACCAGTCCGGCGCGCTCGACCGCCTCGGTCATGCGTAGCGATTCGTCGGCGCTGGCCCCTAGCGGCTTCTCGCAGAACACCGGCTTCCCGGCGGCGATACAGGCCATGACCATGTGCAGATGGGTCCGTGGAGGCGTGGCGATCACCACGGCATCGACGCGGGGGTCGGCGACCAGTTCCCGCCAGTCGCCGGTCGACCGAAGCCAGCCCCAGCGCCGCGCGTGCTCCGCGGCGCCCTCGGCGGTCGATGTCGCGATCATCTCGCAAACCGGCCGCAGGGCTGTCTCGAAGATGGCGCCGACGCCCTGGAAGCCCACGGTGTGTGCTTTGCCCATGTAACCGGCGCCGATCAGGCCGATCCGTAGTTCGCTCATCGCTGGCTCGTCCTGACATGTGAATGCAGCCGACTCTAGGGATGTTGCAGTGCAATTTGCAAGCGCTTGCAAAACGGCATAGCGTAGTTCCCGAACCGGCGCTTTCCCCGCCTAACCACGCCGCCGTCGCGGCAGGAGCCAGCCATGCATGCCTCCGCACATTCGTTTCCCCCTTCACCCACCCGCATTCGTGTGTTCACCGAGGACACCCTGGACACCGACGCCGTCGTGAGCGAACTGCTCGACGGCGTTGGCGCGGTCACGTTGCGTGGTTTATTCACGCCGGCGGAGATTGCCCAGGCGCGGGACATCGTCATGCGCGAATCCGACGCCGACGAGCGTGGCCGTAAGGTCACGCACTTCCAGGGCGATGCGGAGAAGGCGGGACGGATCAATCTGCAACGTCGCGTCTGGAACCTTCTGGCCAAGGGCGAGATCTTCTCGCGGATGGCCGCGCATCCGGCGATCATGAAGGTGATGCGCGCCTTCATCGGCAGCGAGTTCATCATGGGTTCGATCGCGGCGAACCGCATCCTTCCCGGTGGTCCCGGGCAGGAGCCGCATATCGACTATCCCTACTGGGATTTCCATTCGCCGGAAACCCACCCGGCACGGATCAACGCAACGTTCCCGCTGAACGCGCAGGCGACGATCATGCTCGATCCGTTCACGGAAGAAACGGGCGCGACGGCTTTCGTGCCGGGCACGCAGCGCGAGTTGCATTATCCCGATGAGAGCGACCGGTTCTTCGACCGTTGCGAACGAATGCTCGGCGAGCCTGGCGATACCGTGATTTTCTTCGGGGCCGTCTGGCATTGCGCCATGCCCAATCGCAGCAGCATCGATCGCTCGGCGATCATCACGCAGTACCTGCCGAAGTTCGTCAAACCGATGGAAGACATGCCTGCGGCGTTGCCGGCCGAGTTCGTGAAGAATGCGAGTGCGGATATACGTCAGTTGCTGGGTCTCAATTACCCGTATCCGGAAATCCTCGACGCGTCGCGCGGTGGCAATGCCGAGGGCCGCGATGCGATGAAAGCAAGGTAGATCGTGTGGCGATGTTTCTGTAGGAGCCGATTCATCGGCGATAGCGTGCTCGCGGCAACCTGGCCATCGCCGATGAATCGGCTCCTACAAGAGCGCGTCATTTCACCTGGGAGTGCTTGCGGATAAAGGCCACCACATCGTCCAGTACCGGCGCTTTGTGTTTGCCTGTGCCGAGGCCGAACAATACGCCCATGTGGCCGGTGTCCGGATAGAGCTTTACGTCGACCTGTTCGCCGCGCGCTTCGTAGTGCCTTTGCAGCGAGAGCGCGTTGGATGGCCTCACGGTGCCGTCGGTCTCGCCTTGCAACAACAGGGCGGGCGGTTCGTCGCCATCGACGAAGTTGACCGGTTGTGAACGTGCCTGCTCTTCCGGTGTGTGTCCGAACATGTCGATGAAGTCATCGCTGGTCAGAGGCAGGAAATCATACGGCCCCGCCAGCCCGATGAATCCGGAAAGGTCGCGCGGCTTCATGCCGACTGCTCCGAGCCAGTGTGCATCGGTCGCCAGCAGTGCCGCGATGTGTCCACCCGCCGAATGCCCCATCACGTAGAGATGCGATGCGTTGCCGCCGAACTCACTGGCGTGATCGTGCGTCCAACGCACGGCCTCTGCGCCGTCATGCATGAAGCCATCCAGGCGCACCTTCGGCCATTGCCGATAGTCCGGCACCACGGTGACGATACCTCGCGCGGCCAGCGCCTCACCCACCCATCGGTACCACTGGCGTTTGCCGCTCTTCCAGCTGCCGCCGTAGAAGAAGACGACTACCGGTGCGTTACGGGCGTCGGGCGGCGAGTACACGTCCAATGAGAGMCCATGGGAGGCGTCGAACGTGATGTTCTGGTGCGCGACCGTTCCCGCCTGGGGTTGGCGCGCATTGACCACGCTGAACAGGGCGGACTGGCAGCCGCTGAGGAGAAGGGTGCCGAGGGTAACGAGGAAGAGTCGGGTCATGCCGATACCTTACGGAACCGGCGTGAAGGCGGATGCAGGTGGGGCCGGTATCAGTGTGAAGGGCCGCCCGAATAGCGATGGATGAAGGCCATGGTGTCGGCCAGTACCGGGGCCCTGCTCTTCAACGGACCGAACGCGAGAAGGAGCTTTTCATGTCCCAGGTTCGGGTAGAGCTTCAGTTCCACCGGTTCGCCCTGCTCGACGTAGCGCCCCTCGAGCGCGAGAGCCTCCGACGGGTAGACGATCGTGTCCTTTTCTCCCTGCAGCAGCAGGGCCGGCGGCTCGTCGCCGTCGACGAAGTTGATCGGTTGTGAGCGCGCCTCCTCCCCGGGTGTCTGCCCGAACATGTCGTAAAACTCGGGCTCGTCGAAGGGAATGAAGTCGTAAGTGCCTGCGACGCCGATGAAGCCAGCGAGGTCGCGTGGCTGCATGCCGACGGCGGCCAGCCATTGCTTGTCCATCGCCAGCATGGCGGCAATCTGCCCACCCGAYGAATGGCCCATGACGAAGAGGTGGGAGGGATCGCCACCGAAATCGGTCGCGTGGTCATGTGCCCAGCGAACGGCTTCGGCGCCATCGTGCAGGAACCCGTCCAGTCGCGCCCGTGGCCACAGGCGGACATCGGCCACGATGGTCACCACGCCCTGGGCCGCCAGTGCTTCCCCCATCCAGCGGAACCACGACCGCTTGCCAGTCATCCAGCTGCCACCGTAGAAGTAGACGACAACCGGGGCATGGTCCGCGTGCGGCGGCGAGTAGACATCCACGGCCAGGGCGAGCGCCGTGTCGTAAGTGATGTTCCGGTGCGCCAGGACATGGTCGGAAGGCTGGCGCAGGTTCATCGTGCCGAAGAACGCGGCGCGGCATCCGCCGAGCAGCAGCACGAAAGAGAGAAGTAAGGCGCGACCGATCATCCGTCTAGTCTAGGCGAGGAGTGAAGCGCATCGACGTTAGAATGGCCGCATGACCGACATTCGCACGATCCTGCGCCAGGCTGCCGAAGCACTCGGCGATCGACTAGAGGCCGAGCTGCTGCTGGCGCATACGCTGGGTGTGAACCGGGCATGGTTTTTCGCCCACGCGAGCGACCCGGCAGATGCGACGGCGGTTGAGCGTTTCGAGTCGCTCGTGCGGCGTCGTGTCGATGGCGAGCCTGTCGCCTACATCACAGGCACACGGGATTTCTGGTCTCTCACGCTGGAAGTGACGCCGGCCACGCTTATCCCGCGCCCGGAAACCGAGTTGCTGGTGGAGCTCGCGCTCGAGCGCCTACCGCAAGGTGGTCGGCTCGTCGACCTCGGCACCGGTAGCGGCGCCATTGCGCTGGCGATTGCGAAGGAGCGTCCGGATGCGACCGTGTTCGCCGTGGATGCGAGCGCGGATGCGCTTGCCGTGGCGCGCCGGAACGCACAGCGCCTGGGGCTCGAACGCGTGACGTTCGCCCAAGGCGACTGGCTGGCGCCGCTGGTTGGCGAGCACTTCGACCTGATCGTCAGCAATCCACCGTATATCGAATCCGACGACCACCATCTGCGCGAAGGCGACCTGCGCTTCGAACCGCTCTCCGCGCTGGCTTCGGGGGTGGACGGCCTGGACGATATCCGCCGCATTTCAGCCGCCTCGCTGCCCCTGCTTGCACCGGGCGGATGGCTGTTGCTTGAACACGGCTGGAATCAGGGCCAGGCAGTACGCGGCGTCCTTGAGGACGCCGGTTTCCTTAAAGTATTCACCGCCCAGGATCTGGAACAGCGTGACCGCGTCACCGGCAGTCGCACGCTTTCCTGAGAGCCAAGGCGCGGGATCAACCCGCGCTGGCTACCGCGCTTGCGACGTACTGCGGAAACCGCGTCACGATCGCATGTCGGATCTGCGGCAGGTCGAGGCCGGCCATCGTCAGTACTTCCTCGCGACTACCGTGTTCGAGATAGGCATCCGGAAGGCCCAGGTGGAACATCGGCAGGGTGACACCGTTAGCCGCGAGCAACTCGGCGACACCGGCACCGGCACCGCCGGCGATGGCGTTGTCCTCGATGGTGACGAAGGCCTTGTGCGTGCGCGCCATCTCGAGGATCAGTTCCTCGTCCAGCGGCTTCACGAAGCGCATGTTGATCAGCGTGGCATCTACCTCGGCAGCGATCACCGCGGCTGGCGCGAGCATGGTGCCGAAGGAGAGGATGGCCAGGCCGTGATGGYCGCGGCGACGCACTTCGGCCTTGCCGATCGGGAAGGTTTCCAGCGCCTCGACCATCTTCGCGCCCGGACCGGTACCGCGCGGGTAACGGATGGCGGCCGGGCCGTTGTAGTGGAAGCCGGTGCTCAACATGGTCCGGCATTCGTGCTCGTCGGCCGGCGCCATGATCACCATGTTCGGCAGGCAACGCATGAAGGACAGATCGAAGCTCCCTGAATGGGTGGCGCCATCCGGGCCGACCACACCAGCGCGGTCGATGGCGAAGGTCACGTCCAGGTTCTGCAGGGCGACATCGTGGATGGCCTGGTCGTAGGCGCGCTGCAGGAAGGTGGAATAGATCGCCACCACCGGCTTCGCGCCTTCCACCGCCATGCCGGCAGCCAGCGTGACCGCGTGCTGCTCGGCGATACCCGCGTCGAAATAACGCTGAGGGTATTTCTTCGAGAAGTGGACCAGACCCGAACCTTCGCGCATCGCCGGCGTAATGCCGAGAAGACGTTCGTCGGTCGCGGCCATGTCGCACAGCCAGTCGCTGAAGATATCGGTGTACGTCGGCTTTGCCGGCGCACCTTTCTTGACGACGCCGGCAACAGGGTCGAACGGACCGACGGCGTGATATTCGATCGGACCTTTCTCGGCGGGCTCGTAGCCCTTGCCCTTGGTCGTCATCACATGGATGAGCTGCGGCCCGGGGAGGTCCTTGACCGTCTGGAGCGCCGTTACCAGCTGGGCCATGTTATGGCCGTCGATCGGGCCGGTGTAATGGAAGCCGAGCTCTTCGAACAGCGTGGAGGGCACGAACATGCCCTTGGCATGTTCTTCCCAGCGCTTGAAGAAGCGGCCGAAGAAGGACTCGCGCGGCATGGCTTTCTTTGCCCGCTCGCGCCAGGCATTGAGCGTCCGGCTGGACATCGCGCGGGCCATCATCTTGGTCATCGCGCCGACGTTTTCGCTGATCGACATGCCGTTGTCGTTGAGGATCACCAGCATGTTCGGCTCGATGTCGCCGCCATGGTTCAGGGCCTCGAAGGCCATGCCGGCGGTCATGGCACCATCGCCGATGACGGCGACGACCTTGCGGTTGTCACCCCGGCGCTGCAGCGCGATGGCCATGCCGAGGGCGGCCGAGATCGAGGTCGAGGAGTGGCCGACGCCGAAGGTGTCGTACTCACTCTCTTCGCGGCGCGGGAAAGGGGCGAGCCCGTCCTTCTTCTTGATCGTCGTGATCCGGTCGCGACGACCGGTGAGGATCTTGTGCGGATAGCACTGGTGGCCGACGTCCCAGACGAGGCGATCGCGCGGCGTGTCGAAGACGTGGTGCAGGGCGACCGTCAGTTCGACCACGCCCAGGCCCGCGCCGAAATGCCCGCCCGACGAGGCGACGGCCTCGATCAGATAGCGGCGCAGCTCGTCGGCGATCGCCGGCAGTTGGTCGTCCGGAAAGCGTCGGAGATCCTCCGGCGATTCGATCTGCGCCAGATATGGGTAGCGGGAGAGGTCGTTCATACGCCTATTGTTCGCCTACGGACGAGCCGGGGCAAGGGACGAGGCGTGAATGTTTGCGGGCAGTCCGGGGCGGATTCAGGCCGGACGGCGGTCCCGCGGCAGGTGACCGACCAGGAATTCCATCTGGTCGGCCAGGATATTGCGGTTGGAGAGGATCAGGTGCTCGACCCAGCTGGGCCGGTAAGGCACCGCCAGGAGGGGCATGTTGGCCTGCTGCGGGGTGCGGTTGCTCTTGCGCAGATTGCAGGCCAGACAGGCGCTTACGACGYTCTCCCACTCATCCGCGCCCTTCTTCGAAAGAGGGAGGACGTGGTCGCGGGTGAGCTCATGGCGGGTGTAGTGATGGCCGCAATACAGGCAGATGTGCCGGTCGCGGGCGAACAGGGCGGTATTGGTGAGGGCCGGTGCCGGGTCGATGGCGTGTTCGCGGCAATGGCCGGTGCTGGCGACGATCGGGTGGAGCTGGAGACTGCTCTGGAGTCCACTGGCGCGGCTGAGGCCGCCGTGGACGGTCAGACAGGGGTCGCCCAGCGTCCAGGCGACGACGCCACGAACGTACAGGCAGACGGCATCCTGCCAGCTGATCCAGTCCAGGATGCGGCCTGCAGCATCGAGGGAAAGTACCCGCGTCGTATTGAGCGCGGTCACCCTCGGCAGGTCGTCCTGAAGCACTTCCATCGTCATCGTGTCTCGTCCTTCACGTAAGCGAAAGAGCGTTCCAGCAAGCCGAACTCCGTGCGGATCGATGGTTTGATCCGACCCCACAAGGGGCGTTGACCCGAGCATAGCCCATTATTGCTACAGAAAAGCACCGCTGCGGCCCGCTTCTTGCGGGGCTGTCCGGGCCGCGAAGCGCTGATATAGTGAGCGTTCGATAGAGTCCCGACGGGTTTGGAAGGGGGGCCGGGGTGGCTTCCCAGGTCCGGCGGGTATAGAGGGTTTCACTGTGGCAGAAGTGCTTTTCTACGAGCGTCCGGTTCCGCTGAACCGCACCGCCCACCGCGACCTCCGCATCAAGGCGGTCAACAACATCCGTTTCGCCGCCGGCGCGCACTCCGTGCCGCTGACCGGCGTCGAGTTTGCGCCAGCCGCGCGTGACTTCCCGATCCTGTTCGCTGGCAACACCATCGAAGAAGCCGGCCCGATGGCCCTGCTTGGCCTGCGCCAGGGCGAGAACCTGCTCGTCGGCGAGAACGGTTTCTGGGAGTCGGGCCTGTACATTCCGGCCTTCGTCCGCCGCTACCCGTTCGTGCTGGCTGAAAAGCCGGTCGGCGCCGAGGGCGACGACTTCACCGTGTTTCTCGACGAGGCCTACGAAGGCTTCAACGAAACCGAAGGTGAGCGCCTGTTCAACGAGGACGGCACCGATGCGCCGGCCCTGACCAACGCCGTGAAGTTCCTCGGCGAGTTCCAGGACCATGTCGCCCGCACGCAGTGGTTCATGGGCAAGCTGCGCGAGCACAACCTGCTCGAGGAGCGCACCATCACCCTGCAGAAGGAAGGCAAGGGCATCAACCTCAACGGCTTGTTCGTGATCAACGAAGAAAAGCTGCGCACGCTGGATGAGAAGGTCGCCTACGAGTTCCTGCGCGAAGGCGCCTTCGGCTGGATCTACGCTCACCTGATCTCGCTGGCCAACATCGACCGCATGGCCGCGCGTCTGGATGCGCGCGAAGCCAAGGGCGAACCGGCTACGGTCTGATCGACCCCCGCCGCTTGCGAATGAAAAGGCCACCGCAGGGTGGCCTTTTTTTTGGTTCTTCACGGATTACCGTGGCCCGGGCGCTCGGCTTTCAGGCCGGCGTTCTTTCGCACCTCGCGCATGGCTCGCCTTCGGCTTCGCGGGCTCGGCTTCGCCGTCGCTTCGTACACTTGGGCGTCTCGCGGGGAGACCTTGGTGCCCACCCTCGCTGCTCAGACACGTCCTCCGCGTTCGAAAGGGAAGGCCGCTCACGCGGCCCATGTATCTAACTGGCCTACGGCCGCTCCACTTGTGCGGAACTCGCCTCGAGGGTGGACACCAAGGTCTCTCACGACGATACGGTCAGCTGGACGGAGAGCCGTTGGGCGTGGGTGTTGCCGCCGAAGCTCGYCGTGACGGCCGTCCTGCTGGTACGACCATTCCAGCTCGGTGACGCCGCTGCGCCGCTGCGCGCGGATGATCGCGACGGGCGCGCTGGGGTCGAACGTTTRSCGATGGCAATGCCGACGAGCCAGCAGCCGGAGCGGCGCTGCTTTGTCGGCTCGACCYGCACGAACCTCAGGGATGGGAAGAGTCTTCGGTGCCCACCCTCGAGGCGAGTTCCGCACAAGTGGAGCGGCCGTAGGCCAATAAGAACAGGGGCCGCGCAGCGGCCTTTCCGGTACGAAACGCGGAGGACGTGTCTGAGCAGCGAGGGTGGGYACCGAAGGCTCTGCGCCGCGACGTCTGCACGCAGAAGGCTCTGCGCCTCACCGTCTTCGGCGTCCCCGGCATGCCGCGAAGAACCTTTTTTTCGGTCAGCGCACCGGCTTCGCGAGCCGCATCAGATCGGTGTCGAAGCCATGGGTCACATAGAGATCCCTGGCTTTTTCGTTGCCCGGGAGCACGGCCAGGGTGACGAACTGGCAGTGATGCTCCTTGGCCCAGGTGTCGGCGTACTCGAGCATGAACTTGCCCGCGCCCACGCCTTCGTATTTCTGGGCGACCGCGATATTGGCGATATGGCAGTTGTCGCGATGGGTGAAGAAGTCCTTGGTCTTTTGCAACTGCAGGAAGCCTACCGACTYGCCGTCCTCATTTTCGACGACGAAGATGTAGCTGTTGGGCGGCTGGTCGTCGAGGTGGTGGACGAGGTCGGCTTCGATGCCCTTCAGACAATCGGTGCGCGTGCGGCCGTTGGGCAGCGGGAAGCTGATGAAACGGGGAACCAGATCGAGGATGAACTCATCGTCGTCGCTCTCGGCGAGACGGATCAGGAACGGGGAGTCGCTCATCGTATCGGGCACCGTCGCAGCTGAAGGATTCCGGAAAGAGTCTGTTTTCTACACCTTCACGCGGGCCGACGGAAGCCCCGGGGCGGGGCTTCCGTCAGGTAGGAGCCGATTCATTGGCGATGGGTGCTTGCGGCGACCCTGCCCGCTGCCGCGGGGTCGCCGATGAATCGGCTCCTACAGGTGCGGATTAGAGCAGCTCGGGCAAGGTGGCTACGCCGGCTTCGATYGCCGCCTTATGCACGTGGATGCGCGGCAGGATGCGGGTGAAGTAGAAGGTGGCGGTGTCGCGCTTGGCCTGCTTATCGTTGGCCGAGAGGGCGGAGCCGCCGGCGGCCAGCACGCTGCGGGCCCAGAAATAGGCCAGGGTCACGTAGCCCGAGAAATACAGGTAATCCACAGCCGCGGCGCCGAGCTCTTCCGGGTTGGCCTGCGCACGCTGCGCGATGGCCTGGGTCACGTCACCCCAGGTCTTGGTCGCCACGGCGAGCGGGCCGATGAAGGCCTTCACGGCATCGTTCTCTGCGTTGGCCTGGCAGAAGGCGGAGATTTCGTTGAGGAAATGCTTCAGGCCGGCGCCCTGCAACTGCATGATCTTGCGGCCGAGCAGGTCGAGCGCCTGGATGCCGGTCGTGCCTTCGTACAGCGTGATGATGCGCGCGTCACGGACGAACTGTTCCATGCCGTGTTCGGCAATGTAGCCGTGCCCGCCGAAGATCTGCAGGGCTTCCTTGGTGCACTCCTGCGCGGCCTCGGTAAGGAGACCCTTGGCGATCGGAATCAGGAAGGAGAGCAGCTCGCCGGCGGTCTTGCGTGCCTGGGGATCGGCATCACGGGATTCGATGTCGCTTTGCAGCGCGGCGTATGCCGCCAGCACGCGGCCACCTTCGACGAAGGCGCGCTGGGTGAGCAACATGCGGCGGACGTCCGGATGCACGGTGAGCGGATCGGCCGGCTTGTCCGGGAATGCCGGACCGGTCAGCGCGCGCATCTGCAGGCGCTCGCGGGCGTAGTTGAGGCTGTTCTGCAGGGCCCGCTCGGACAGGGCCAGACCCTGGATGCCGACGGCGAGCCGAGCCGCATTCATCATGGTGAACATCGCCATGAGTCCCTTGTGCGCAGGCCCGATCAGCCAGCCTTCGGCGCCATCGAAGTTCATGACGCAGGTCGCCGAGCCCCTGATGCCCATCTTGTGTTCGATGGCGCCAGCGGCGACGGCGTTGCGCTCGCCAAGTGAGCCGTCCTTGTTCACCTTGAACTTGGGCACGATGATCATCGAGATGCCGCGGCTACCCGCCGGGGCATCCGGCAGACGAGCCAGTACGAGGTGGACGATGTTCTCCGCGAAGTCGTGCTCGCCCGCGCTGATGAAGATCTTGGTGCCGGTGACGCGATAGCTGCCATCGGCGTTGGGCTCGGCGCGTGTCTTGAGCAGGCCCAGATCCGAGCCCGCCTGCGGCTCGGTCAGGCACATGGAGCCCGTCCAGCGGCCTTCGACCAGCGGCTTGAGGAACGTTTCCTGCTGCCAGGCGTCGCCATGGTGGTCGAGCGCGTCAGTGGCACCGTGCGAAAGCAGCGGATAGATGCCCCAGGCCAGGTTGGCCGAGTCGATCATTTCCTTGGTCATCGCGCCGAGTACGGCGGGCAGGCCCTGGCCGCCGAACTTCTCGTGTGCCGTCAGGCCGGCCCAGCCGCCTTCGGCGTACTGGCGATAGGCTTCCTTGAAGCCCTTCGGCGTGGTCACCGTGGCGGTGGCCTTGTCGTAGTGACAGCCTTCCTGGTCACCCGAGGCATTCAGCGGTGCGAGCACCTGCTCATTGAAGCGCGCGGCTTCCTCCAGGACGGCGTCGAGCAGATCGCGCGTATGCGCCTCCCCACCCTCCAGACGACCGAGCACGGCATCGGCGCCGAGCACGTCGTAGAGGGCGAAGCGCATGTCGTTGAGGGGGGCTTTGTAGATCGTCATGGTGAATCCTGGCGAGGCGCGGCAAGCGCGGCTATGGAGTAATCAGGGAGAGCGGTAGGTGTCGGGTATGCCGGGCACGGGCGAGAGCCAGTTCTTGCCGTGCACGTCGAACGTGCGCGACTTGTCCTCTTTCTCCGGCGTGGCCGAGATGCGGCCGTCGATGGCATAGGGCAGCGAGCCGCTGCTGCCCTTGGCGGCAAGGTCAGCCAGCGCTTTGGACATCTCTGCCGTGGGCAGGATGTCGATCACGGTCACGTCCGCGGCGAAAGAGGGAATGTCCTGGTCGATCTTCGCGTCGAGCAGAACGCCGCCCAGATCGCCCACGCGCAGCGTGCCCTGGAAGCGGTCGAATGACATGCCGCCGTAGCTGTTGTTGCGCAGGCGGAGCGTCACATGCCACGTGCCGCCGGGCTTGGCGGCGACCTGCTGCAAGGTCACGGCCGGCGGATACACGCTTTTCTTCTCGGGCCCACAGGCCGCCAGAAGTGCGGTCACGGCAAGCAGCGCCGCGCGGAAAACAGTGGTGCGGAGGATCGAGGTCATTCCCTGGGATTCCGGCGTATGGGCGTCGAACAGTTGTTCGATGGTAGCGCTGGCCGGGCCATACGCGCGAGACGTGCGTTTGAAACGCGGTTCCCAAGCGCCGCACTAGCAGGCATCATCCGTTCTGACCTTTCTACGTGCCCTCCCATGACTCGACGCATCGCCGCCCGACGCTCTCCCATCCACGGAAACGGCGTTTTCGCCACCGCCGCCATCAAGGCCGGTGACGAAATCATCGAATACCAGGGCGATCGCATCACCCACGCCCAGGCCGACAAGAAGTACGGCGACGGTGGCGAGACCGGCCATACCTTCCTGTTCACCCTCAACGATCGCTTCATCGTCGACGGCAACAGCAACGGCAATACGGCTCGCTGGATCAACCACGGCTGCGACCCGAACTGCCAGGCGGTGATCGAGGAGGCGGTGGAAGGCAAGCCGTCGAAGAAGGACCGTGTGCTGATCGAAGCCATCCGCGACATCGCCCCCGGCGAAGAGCTGACCTACGACTACGGCATCACGCTGGACATGCCGCATACGGCTCGCCTGAAGAAGGTGTGGTCATGCCTGTGTGGCTCGCCGAAATGCATCGGCACCATGCTCAAGCCGAAGCGCAAAGCCGCCTGAGGCTAAGCCTCCCGTGGTGTGGGAGCCGCATAA
>NZ_JBFUJE010000026.1:21239-22637 GCF_056401535.1 Luteibacter sp. P4_E6
GGCTATCGCCGCTGAAGCGGCTCCCACAGGAGTCACAGCCTCAGTCCTCCTCGACCCGCGGCTTCCACTGCTCCATCAACTTTCGCTGCACGCCGGCGGGCACCGCGTCGTAATGGCTGAATTCCATCGCATAACGCCCTTGCCCACCGGTCATCGCTTTAAGTTGGGTGGGATAGTCGGTGAGCTCCGCCAGTGGCACGCGCGCCTTGATCAGCGTCTCGCCGCCGCGTAGCGAATCGGTGCCCATGATGTGCGCTCGCTTGGAGGCAAGTCCCCCGGTGACGTCGCCCACGTAGCGCTCAGGAATCGAGACCTCGAGGTCGACCACCGGCTCGAGTACCTGCGGGTGAGCGCGCGACACCGCGTCGAGGAACGCCTTGCGGCCTGCACTGATGAAGGCCACTTCCTTCGAGTCGACCGGATGGTGTTTGCCGTCATACACCACGACGCGTACGTCCTGGATCGGATACCCCGCAATCGCTCCGCCATCCAGCGCCTGGCGTACGCCTTTCTCGATGGCTGGCATGAACTGGCCCGGGATGACGCCGCCCTTGGTTTCATCGTCGAAGACGAAACCCTTGCCCCGCTCCAGCGGTTCCACGCGCAGGAATACCTCGCCGAACTGACCGGCGCCCCCGGTCTGCTTCTTGTGCCGGTGGTGGCCTTCGGCGCCGGCGCCGATGGTTTCCCGGTAGGCGATGCGGGGCGGGTGTGTGATCACGTCGACGTCGTAGCGCGCCTTCATCCGTTCGAGCATGAGCTTAAGGTGCAGGTCGGACAGCCCGCGAATCACGGTCTCGTTGAGTTCCTTGTGGTGCTCGACACGGAAGCACGGATCTTCCTCGGCGAGCTTTGACAGCGCCTGCGACAATTTCTGCTCCTGGCCTTTGTGCGCCGGTTCCACGGCAAGACCGAACATGGGTGCCGGGAAGGCGCAAGGTTCGAGGTGGATGCGCGATTCGTCGGCGGCATCGTGCAGCACGGCGTCGAAATGGATGTCTTCGATCTTCGCCACCGCGGCGATGTCGCCGGGCAAGGCCTCATCCACTTCGATGTGCTCGCGGCCCTGCAGGCGGAACAGATGGGCCACCTTGAACGGCTTGCGCCCATCGTCGACGAGGAGCTGGGCGTCCTTGCGCACGGTGCCCTGCCATACGCGGAATACGCCGAGCTTGCCGACAAAGGGATCGTTGACGATCTTGAACACGTCGGCAACGACGTGGCGGGACGCATCGGCGGCGACATCGAACGGTGAACCCGCATGGTCACGGAACAGGGGCGGATTGGTTTCGGTGGGGCAGGGCAGGATGCGCTCGACCAGTTCGAGAAGCTCGCTGACGCCGATGCCATCGCGCGCGCCGGTGAAAACGATCGGGACGAGATGCCCATCGCGGAGGC
>NZ_JBFUJE010000027.1:0-21199 GCF_056401535.1 Luteibacter sp. P4_E6
GTGGGTACCTGAAGGAGGCTACGCATCTATCGCCGAGGCCGAGAAGGAGCTGACCGACTTTCTGATCTACTACAACCTAGAACGGCAACACTCGCGACTAAACGACATCCCGCCAGTGCTCTTCGAGCAACTGGCGGCTCAGGCTCCTACACCGGTGTCCAGAAAAGCTTGACCACTGCAATTCATCGGCGATCCCGCGGCAGCAGGCGGGGTTGAGGCAAGCACCCGTTCGCCGATGAATCGGCTCCTACGGGGGTGCGGTATCGCCTGTGGCGCGGAGCACTTCGTCGACGAAGGCGCGCAAGCGTGGAAGGTGGCGAAGATCCTTGTGGTAGCCGAGCCAGACGTCGCGACCGGGAGGTGTTTCGCCGAGATCGATGCGGCGCAGACCGGGCGTCGCGTCACCCAGTGGACAAGGCAACACCGCGATACCCACGCCGAGCGCGCAGGCGCGTGCCTGCGCCTCGCGGCTGTTGCTGCGGAAGGCTACGCGAGTGTCAGGCAGGCGCGACTGCAGCCATGCTACGTCGGGCATGTCGCCGAAGGCGGTGTCCATCGTGATCCGTTGGGGTGCCACTGTATCGTCGTGCGTCGTCGCGATGTAGGCCGCGTATGGCATATGCAGAAGCCTGCGCTGTGCGATGTCCGGCTCGTCGAACGGCGCGATGCGGAAGACGAGGTCCGCCTCACGGCGCGCCAGGCTCAGCCGTCGCGCATCCGTGATCAGTTCGACGGTCACCGCCGGATGGCGACGATGCATCGCTGCGATCGCGGGACTCAGCACGTGCGCGCCGAACCAATCCGATGACGACACGCGCAGATCACCCTCCAGTTCTCCTGCGTGCCCGCTCGCTGCACGAGCGATGCCCAGCGCTTCGGATTCCATCCGTTCGGCGTGCGCGAGCACGGCCGCACCCTCGTCGGTGAGGACGAACCCTTCGCTGGTCCGCTGGAACAGGGTCAGGCCCAGGGACGCTTCAAGCGCGCGGATGCGCCGGCCCATGGTCGGCTGGGTCTGGCCAAGTTCGCGCCCGGCAGCGCCGAGCGTGCCGCCTCGGGCCACCGCCAGAAAGATGCGCAGATCGCTCCATTCCATGCCGCATCATGCAGTTATGCATGGGTGTCGTGCAATTCTGGCCGTTCTCCATGCGTGATCGAAGGACTAACGTAGTCGCCAAGGACGACGCCGTCGCCCACCAGAGCCCACCATGACACCTTCCCGCCCGATGTCCGCCCTGCGCCTCGATGCGCCGGGTACCCCCCTGGTCCTTGCCCACCTTCCACGCCCGGTAGCGGGCGTTGGCGAAGTCCTTGTCCGCATCCTGGCCGCGGGTCTCAACCCGCTGGACACGAAGATCCGTGCCGGCCAGGCCGCGCATGCCCGCCAGCCGGCACCGGCCGTGCTCGGCATCGATATGTCTGGGACGGTCGAAGCGGTGGGCGATGGTGTTGATGGGTTTGCGCCCGGCGACGCCGTTTACGGCATGACCGGCGGCGTCGGTGGCGTGCAGGGCTCTCTGGCGGAGTTCGCCGCCGTCGACGCACGGTTGCTCGCGCACGCTCCTTCCCGCATCCCCCTCGCCGATGCCGCCGCCATCCCGCTGGGTTTCATCACCGCCTGGGAAGGCCTGGTCGATCGCGCCGACGTGCAGCCCGGGCAGTCGGTGCTCGTCCATGGCGGAGCCGGCGGCGTCGGTAGCATGGCCGTCCAGTTGGCGGTGGCACGCGGTGCGCGCGTCGTGGCGACGGGCAGCGCTTCCCAGCTGGCGACGATGACCGCCATGGGCGCGACCGCCGTGGACCGGCAGGTCGAAGACATCGAGACGATCGTCCGCGAATACACCAACGGCGAGGGTTTCGACGTGGTTTACGACACTCTCGGCGGCGCGACGCTCGACGCATCCTTCGTCGCCGCGCGACGTAACGGTGGCCACGTGGTCAGCAGCCTCGGCTGGGGTACGCACTCACTCGCGCCGCTGTCGTTCCGCGCGGCGAGCTACTCCGGTGTGTTCACCCTGATGCCGTTGCTGACCGGCCACGGGCGCGAGCAGCATGGGCGCATCCTGGCTGAAGCGACGCGGCTTGCCGACGCAGGGAAGTTGGTGCCGGTGCTATCGGCGCAACGCTTCAGACTCGCCGGCGGCGATGCCGCGCTCGATCTGGTCGAGAGCGGCCGTTCCGCCGGCAAGGTGATCGTGACCCTTCCCTGAGCCGATCAGTGCAGGGCCGATCAACGCAACGGATTCGCCTTGACACCTTCGTTGGTCATCTTGACCGGGAGGATGCTGCCGTCCTTGTCGAACGACATGACATCGATGGACGTCACCCGATCGTTACCGTTGGTGTCGCCCAGAGGATGCCGGTGGTAAACGATGTACCAGCTGTCGTCCTTCGCGTTGTGGAACACCGAGTGATGGCCGGCCCCGGTGGCGACCTGCGGATCTTGCTTGAGGATCGTGCCCATCCGCTTGAACGGTCCCATCGGTGAATCGCCGATGGCATAGGCGACGGAATAGTTGGGGCCGGTCCAGCCGCCTTCCGACCACATGAAGTAGTAGTGCCCGTTGCGCTTGAACATCAGCGGGCCCTCGACGTACTCCGGTCCCGGCGTGATTTCCTTGAAGGCCGTGCCGTCGGCCATCGGCTCGACGCCGGTGAAGTCCGACTTCAGCTTGACGATGTTCGCGTGCTTCCAGCCGCCGTAGATCATGTAGTACGTGCCGTCGTCGTCATGAAAGACGAACTGGTCGATCGGCTGCGCGCCGTTGTGGAAGGCACCGACCAGTGGCTTGCCCAGCAAGTCCTTGAATGGCCCCTCGGGCTTGTCGGCCACCGCCACGCCAATGCCGCCCACTTCCTTGTCGCTCTGGATATCGTTCGCGGCAAAGAAGAAGAAGTACTTGCMATCCTTCTCGACCAGGGCGGGCGCCCAGAGCGCTTTCTTCGCCCAGGGAATCGCCTTTATCTCGAGCACGTTCGCATGTTTCGTCCAATGGACGAGATCGGGCGAGGAGAACGCGTCGAAATGGGTCTGCTCGCTGTACGGGAGCGATGTGGTCGGATAGATCCAGTACTGGCCACCGAAGATGGCGGCTTCCGGATCGGCGTACCAGCCGGGAAACACGGGATTACCCGAATAGCCCGGAGGCGGCGCGGCCAGCGCATTCGTGGAGAGCAGCGCGGCCAGTGCCGCGCTCCCAAGCATCTTGCGAAACCCCATCACGATCTCCGGTTCGACGTTAGCGAACGTTCGATCCTAATGGGTCTGGCCGTCCAAAGGTTACGACGGCTTATCAGAACCGGTAGCGTGCGGAACCGACAATGCTGCGACGCGGACCGTAGAAACAGTCACCGCGGGCAAGGCAGCTTGCGCTGTACGCCTGGTCGGTGAGATTGGCCGCGTTGACGGAGAAGCGCCACGGGCCCTGTGTGTACGCGACCATCGCGTCGAACAGCGTCTTGTCCGGGACGCGAATCGACCCTGTCTCGTCGTAGTTCACGCCGATGTAGCGCGCGCCCATGCCGAAGCTCAAGCCGTCGCCATCCGCGTCGTTGACGTGATACACGCCCCATACCGACGCCTGGTTCTTCGGCAGGCCGGCGACGATCGTGCCGTCGTCGGGACGTGCCTTGGTCCAGGTGTAGGTACCGATCAGGTCGACGTGACTGGCCACGCGGGTCGACGCCTCGAGTTCGACGCCGCGGGTCTTCGCGCTGCCGGCCTGGATCTGGTTGAGCGGATTGGTCGGGTCGGGCGCCAGCCGATTCTCTTCGCGCAGGTCGTAGTACGTCGCCGTGATCAGCGTGGCGCTGCCGACCGGCTGGTACTTCACGCCAGCTTCGTACTGCTTGCCGCGCAAGGGCTGGTAGGGACGGTTGTAGAAATCCAGGCTGTCCAGCGGCTGGAAGGACTCCGTGTAACTGACATATGGCACCAGGCCGTTATCGAAGCGATACATCACCCCGTAACGAGCCGTGGTGGCGTTGTCCACGGAGCGGGTATCGCCTGTCGCAAGCGTGGCGCGGTCATGGCGCACGCCCACGGTACCGATCCAGTGCTCGCCCCAGTTGATCTGGTCCTGCAGGTACACGCCGGTCTGGCGCGTCACGCTCGATGCCACCGGGAAGATGTCCGGTGCAACGAAACCATTGCCGTAGACAGGCGAGTAAAGGTCGAACGGCACGCCATCGAAGCCATTGCCCTGGCGCGAGTCCGTGTGTGAGTGCGCAAGGTCGACGCCGATCAGCACACGATGATGCATCCCGCCAACATCGACGTCGGCTTCGGCGTGCGAATCGGTAGTCAGGCGCTTGTGCCGATCGATCGATACATAGCTGTAGCGCGCGACGGTGCGCTGCGCGTCGTCCAGGAACGGGTACGACGGATTCGAGTACACGTCGGGATACAGCGAGCGGTAATCGACATTGTCGTGCGAGTAGCGTGTGTTCTGAACGAACTTCCAGGTGTCGTTGAAACGGTGTTCGAACAACGACGTGATGGAACGCTGGTCGGTGTTGTAGCGATCGAAGCCCGGCTCGCTGACGAAGCGATCGGTGCGGATGCGACCGTTCGGATTCGGAAAGATCGTACCGGCATGCGGCAGGAAGTTGAGCGTCGAACCGCTGTGGTCGAACTGCAGGTTGGCGAGCAGCGTCCAGTTCGTATCGGCGTCGGGATGCCACGTAATCGATGGTGCGATGGCCTTGCGGTCATCGGCAACATGGGCGACCTGCGCGTCTGCATCGCGGACCACGCCGATCAGCCGATACGCCCAGTGCCCAGCGCTATCCAGCGGCCCGGTGAAGTCGAACGCAAGCTGCTTGCGCGCATTGTTGCCGAGCTGCACTTCGACTTCGTGACCCGGCATGAACTCCGGGCGCTTCGAGGTCAGGGCGATGAGGCCACCCGTGGTGCCCTGGCCGTAAAGTACCGACGACGGACCGCGAACGATCTCGAGGCGGTCGAGGAAGTAGGGCTCGGTGCGTGCATAGGCATTGCCGAAGAACTGCCGAAGACCATCGAGGTACTGGGTGAACGAGGTGCCGCGCAGGAACGCGTCATCGCCGCGGCTATCGACGCCATAGGCATCGGCCCGGACGCCGGCCGAATAGCGCAGCGCGTCCTGAACGGTGAGCACGCCCTGGTCGATCATCTGCGTGTTCGAGATGACGGAAATCGCTTGCGGCGTCTCGATGAGTGGCGTGTCCGTCTTCGTTGCGCCCGAGGCGTCGGAGCGCGTGTAGCCCTCGTCCTGCTTGAGGCCCTGCACAGCGACGGGAGCGAGCTGCACGGCCTTGTCGCTGGAAGCCTGAGCGGTTGCGTCTCCTCTAGGCGTGAGACTTTGGCCGGGCGTGGCGAACGGAAGCAACGCTCCGGCGATCAGGAGCGGCAGCGAATTCCTGCGAAGAATCATGGAGTTGTCCTATAGGTC
This sequence comes from Luteibacter sp. P4_E6, assembly GCF_056401535.1. Classification (NCBI taxonomy): domain Bacteria; kingdom Pseudomonadati; phylum Pseudomonadota; class Gammaproteobacteria; order Lysobacterales; family Rhodanobacteraceae; genus Luteibacter; species Luteibacter sp. P4_E6. The sequence goes on from NZ_JBFUJE010000027.1 coordinate 5,433, forward strand.
GCACGAGGGCCCTTCTCCCTTCGTGCGAGCTTAATTGCGAATGACTATCATTTGTATGATGTAGGAATTCGCTGACTCGCGCAATCTTGCGATTCGCAGAAAAGCGAAGGCCCCGCACGAATGCKGGACCCCGTACGCCGGAACCTCTTGAATATCCCACTCTTGGTGAGGACCCCGAAGGGCGGACGAACGCCGGGCCGGGTATACGTTCGCCGAGGACGATACGTGCAGCACACGCAGCCCGCAATGAAGATGTTTCTTAGAGACGGTCGGTAGACCCTCGCGCTTGGTAAGCGAACGTGAAGCACATTGCCGACATGATCTTCCGCAAGGACCGATAACGAACAACGCAACGAATACGCCTCACTACTTGCTTTACCTAGTGGGGCTTTTCGATGGGAGTGAACTGGGCTACGGGGCTTATGAGATGGCAGCCCTACGTTGCATCATCAGGGAAAGCCTTTCCGCTAAATCACCTGCATCCTTTTAGATTCGCATTGCGCTTGCCCGCAGCGCCAGGCTCGAGTGAGATCGATGTTGACATCGAAATAGGATTCTCCATGCACACCTTTACGCGTGGGCGCCGTGCCGGAGACTCGTCGGAATCGACCTACGCGGACGCGCGCGAGTGTCGCGTCTTCGACGAGGAGCGTTATGCGCTCTCGTACAGACTTCCCGAGATTGTCAAGAATCTCTGGGCACGCAAGTGTTACCACGCGCGAAATCAGAACTATCTCAGCCTGGATGGAATATCGACTGCCGAGAGACCATGCGACTACCGCGTCTTCTTCGTATTGCGACGTTTGAAAAGAGATGGGGCTTCCCCACGGCCCTGCGTAAGACTGATTGTCCAGAGCGCCTACGCTACCCGTCCCAGTAACCAGGGAAAGGAAAGACCAATCCGCTTTCGCGTGCTCCTGCATCGAGTTCTAGGGTTAGGCGTCGGCTCAAAAAAGCGAAGGCCCCGCACGAATGCGGGGCCCCGTAGCCCGGATCTCTTGGATATCCCACTCCTGGTGAGGACCCCGGAGGGCGGATGAACGCCGAGGCGGGCGGTGCGTTCAGAACGAACGATACGTCTAACGCCGAAACACCGCAATGCCGATTTTTCTCAGATGTATGTAGGACTTACCTCTGCAAGTCCCGTTTCCCCGGCAACGCCCACAGCAATCCCCGCGTGATGACCGAAGGAAATACCGTGAGGTGATCTTCGTCGGGGATGGTCGTCATCTGGATATGCAAACCGGGATACCGCTTCGCCTTGAGTTCATCCATGAAACGCCGCGCGTTGCGCACCATGTCGACGCTGCGGTTGTAGCGTGGATCGTGCGACGAAGGCTCGAGGGTTTCGTAAGCGCCAAGTACCATCAGCACATGGGCCGGCATGTCCTTCAGCGTCGATGTGGCCTTGCGCATGCGCGTGAACTCGACCTGCCGATCGAACTGCAGGGACGGACTGCCGAGGATGTAGTACTGGAACATGCCCGGGTCTGCGATGAGCATGTCCAGGCCGAGCAAGCCGCCGTACGAGTGACCGGTGTAGATCTTCCGGCTCATGTCGGCGCGATAGTTCGCAGCGATCAGGGGGAAGACCTGCTCCTTGATGAAGCGACGATAGAGATCGCTCTCACCATAGACGACGGGACGCCCGGGCATATCGGACACAGCGTCTGCGGTGCCGTGTGGCGTCGGCGTGTAGTCGCGTCGCCGGCTGTACTCCGGCGTGTCGCCCACCGCATACGCCAGGCCAACGAGGATGAAGTCTTCGGTGCCGTCGCCGTGGTCGCCGACGCGGCGTCCGATGCTTCGGATCAAAGGGAAAGCGTAGTTGGCATCGGTCACGAAGATGACCGGGTATCGCCGGTTCGGGTCCTTCCTGTACGACGGCGGGAGGCTGACCAGGACCTGATAATCGCGATCCGTTCCATCGGCATGCAGCGTGCGAACTTCGGTGTCGTCCAGCACGTAGGGTGGAGGCACCTGGGGGTCGATCGGCTTTGAAGAGACCACTGACGGCGCGGCAGTGGCCGCGCTCATCCAGATGGCACACGCCACGAGAAGCGATCTACTACGTCGGTCCATCCCTGGTGCCTCGCGTCGGGTCAAAACCCGATTGACGCACGACGCCCGAAAAATCTCCAGCTACGCCATCAGCAGGTCTTCGTAGAACGCCCCGATAGGAAGGGTCGGATGCGCGATCTGGATTTCGAGGATCCACAACCCCGGAACGGGGACTGCGTCGAAGCCACCGAGCGCACCGGCCTTGTGCACGGCATGCGGATAGTCGCCGACCCGATGCCCCTTGGTGGCGTGGTTGAGGCGCCAGCCCATGGCCTCGGCTTCGGCACTGGCGTAGTCGTAGAGGGCCACGCCCGTCACGCCTCCGCGCCACCGGGYGGCAGTGCGGGCGAAGAGCTGGCGTGAGGCTTCCGAGCACGCGTGCATCGTCGCGTCGTCACCGACCACGAAGGTGTCACCGACATCGCCCTCGTGGCCATCGAAAACCGGACCCAGGTCGATGAAGAAGATGTCGTTCGCGGCGAGCACGGTATCGGGGGCGGAACGCTGACGGAACGTCTTCAGCGTGTTGGCACCGAAGCGGACGATGCTCGGGTGCCAGATGCGCTGCATGCCGGCGGCGGCCAGGCGTTCGCCGGCCAGATCGATGGCCTCCGGCTCGCTCATCCCCGGCGCGACACGCGACGCGATATCGCGCAGGGCCGTCCATGACTGCTCGCGGGCACCGAGCATCTGCTCGAGGGAGAAACGCTTGCCAACATGTTCGGCGGTCGCGACGGCCATGGCTCGGTCCTGCTTGGGGTCAGGGCCCGATTATCCCTCTTCGATGCCCGCCAGTTCGAGCGCCGCGCGCCGACCGGCGGCAAGCACCTCGTCCGACGTGGCTGGATCGTTGGTGGCGCGGGCGACCTGCATGGTGCCAGCCATCAGGCCGTAGAGGGCGATGGCTCGCGACCGCGCCTGGGCCGGTGGTAGCGCCGGCCATTGCGTGGCTGCCAGTTCCAGGAACTCGTTCACTCCGACCGTGAAGGCCGCTCGCACGGCGTCCGAATGACGGGCTACTTCGGCAGCGACAGCGGACGAGGGACAACCACGTCCGGGATTGTCCCGATGGCGAATGGAAAAGTAGCTCCGGATGAGCCCGCCGAGTCCCTCGCCACCATCGATCCAATGCCGGAGTCGCGCCACCCGGTCCTTGAGCGCCGCCGTCACTGCCTCCCGCGTCAGGTCTTCCTTGGATTCGAAGTGGTTGTAGAAGGCACCGTTGGTGAGACCCGCCGCTGCCATCAGCGATTTCACACCCTCGCCTTCGATGCCGTGTTCGCGAAAACGGAACGCGGCGGTCTCGACGATGCGCTGGCGGGTCTGGTCCTTGTGTTCCTTGTCGTAACGCATGGCTCAGTGCTCCGTGGTGGCGACGTCGTCGCGAGGTGCGTCCCAACCGCCGCCGAGGGCGCGGAAGGCGGCCACGGCGGAGCGCGCGTYGTTCGCGTGGACCTGTGCGAGCAGGTCCCGCGATGCGAGCAACTGGCGATCCTCGTCGAGCACTTCGATAAGGCTGATCGCACCGCCCTTGTACGCATCCTGCGCTGCGTCGCGAGCACGGATGTGCGCATCCACTTCGTCGGTCAGCAGCGCGTGCTGGGCCTCGAGCTGGGACAGGGACACGATGGCGTTCTCCACGTCTTCCGTGGCACGCAGCATCGACGCGCGGTACTTCGCCAGCGCTTCGGCATTGGCGCCCCTGGCCTGCTGCACCTCGGTGTCCACGCGGCCGAAGTCGAAGAGACGCCAGTGCAGGCCAAGCGCACCCTGGGGCTGGAAGGCGGCGCCGGTAAGCAGGTGGCCGGCGCCCAGCGTGCTGAAGCCGAGCAAGGCGGACAAGGAGACCGACGGGTAGTACTCGGACACGGCGACACCGATCCGCGCATTGCTGGCGGCGAGCTCGCGCTCGGCGGCGATCACGTCCGGGCGGCGACGAAGCAGGGCAGCCGGGCCGCCCGCCGCATCCACGCCGGGCACGAGGTACGACTTGCCGGCGCCACCGATCTCCGCGGCGTAGGTTCCCGGTGCCGCGCCCATGAGCACGTCGAGACGATTGAGCTGTGTTTCCAGTTCGATCTTCAGCGGAGGTATCGTCGCCCGGGCCTGCAGGAGCAACGCTTCGGACTGGGCCGTCTCGCGTGCCGTGCCTACACCGTGCTCCGCGCGCAGGCGAACGAGGTCGACCAGGCCAGTTTCGTTCTTGATCTGCTCTTCGGCGATGGCGATACGCTCCTGCGCACCGCGCACGCGGAAGTACGCGTCGGCCGCTTCGGCAGCCAGCGAGATGCGCACGCCGACGTGCGTGGCCTCTGCCGCCTGGTATTCCGCATCGGCGGCTTCGGCACCGCGGCGGAGGCCACCGGCAAGATCAGTCTCCCAGCTGGCACCGGCACCGATGTCCTGGATGGTCTGGTCGCGCTCGTAGCCCGGGAAGGCGCTGGCGATCGTGCCGAGCGGGCTGCGCGTGGACTGGTGCTGCCGGGCGACGCTGCCGTCGAGGCTTCCGCTCGGCATGCGATCGGCCTGTGCGTGCGCTGCCGCGGCACGCGCCTGTGCAACGCGGGCCGTGGAGGCGGCAAGGTCAAGATTTTGCGCCATCACGCGATCGACGATGGCAACCAGCTCGGGATCGTTGAAACCCTTCCACCACGCGTCCAGTGATGGAGCAGGCGCCGCGACCTGGCGCGCGGCCAGCGCGTCGGACTCATGCCAGGTCGGGTTGCTGGCCATGTTGGGCCGGACGTAATCGGGACCGACCGTGCATCCCGCGAGACCCGCGGCCAGCAAGGCGAAGAGGAATTTAGTGCGCATCGGGGGAAGGCCCTTTCGGCGGCTGCACCTTGCGCATCAACGGGACCATGATCGTCGCGATGACAAAGCACACCATGATGGAGAGGAAGGCGTCGCTGTAAGTCAGCGTCTGCGCCTCACGGAAGGTCAGTTGCCAGAGCGATTGCAACGCGGCGGTGTAGTTCTCGGTATCCGCCGGGTTGGGCAGTAGGTTGTTCATCGCTTCGTTGGTCGGGTTCAGGTGCTCGGCAAGGCGGTAGAAATGCAGATTGGTACGATCGCTGAGGATCGTTGCGCATCCGGCGATGCCCATCGCGCCACCGAGGTTGCGCATGAGGTTGAACAGACCCGACGCCTGCTTCAGTTTCGAAGGCAGCAGTCCGCCCAGGGTGAGCGTGACGGTCGGTGGAATGGCCAGCTGCTGGCCCATGCCACGAAGTGCCTGCGGGAACAGCAGCTCCGTGCCGCTCCAGTCATGCGTGATCGGGGTGAACTCGAACATCGACACCGCGAACAAGGCCAGGCCGACCATCAGCAACCAGCGCAGGTCGACGCGGTTGGCCAGCATCGAGTAGATCGGGATGGTCAGGATCTGGAAGACGCCCGTGGAGAACACCGCTTTGCCGATCTGCAACGCGCTGTAGCCTTCCACGCGGCCCAGGAAGAGCGGCGTCAGGTAGATGGTCGCGAACAGGCCGATGCCGGTAACGAAGGAGAAGAAGCAGCCCAGTGCGAAGTTGCGGTCCTTGAGCGCACGAAGGTCCACCACCGGATGCTCGGCGGTGAGCCCGCGCCAGACAAAGAGCACGCCGGAGATCGCGGTGATCCATGCCGTGGTGCGGATGGTCGAATCCTGCATCCAGTTCCAGCGCGGGCCTTCCTCGAGCGTGTATTCGAGGCAGCCCAGGAAGGTGGCGATCAGCGCGATGCCCAGCCAGTCGCCCACTTTGAGCAGCGAGAAATCGGCTTCGTCGATCTTCACCAGGATCGGCACGGCAATGGTCACGAACGCACCGGGAATCAGGTTGACGAAGAACAGCCAGTGCCAGGAATAGTGGTCGGTGATCCAGCCGCCAAGCGTTGGCCCGAGCGTCGGCGCCAGCGAAGCGAGCGCGCCGATGGTCGCCGCCGCCACGACGCGGTTCTTCCCTTCGAAAAACACGAAGGCCGTGGTGAAGACCATCGGGATCATCGAGCCGCCGAGAAAGCCCTGGGCGGCGCGGAACACGATCATGCTCTGGATGTCCCAGGCCAGGCCGCAAAGCAGGCTGGTAAGCGTGAAGCCGGCCGCCGAAACGGCGAACAGCCAGCGCGTGGAAAACACGCGGCTCAGCCATCCCGAAAGCGGAATCACCACAATCTCGGCGATGAGATAGCTCGTCTGTACCCAGGCGGTGTCGTCCGCGCCGGCCGAGAGGCCACCGCCGATATCGCGCAGGGAGGCGGACACGATCTGGATGTCCAGCAACGCGATGAACATGCCCAGGCACATGCTCGCGAAAGCGAAGACCTTCTGGCCCTGGGTGAGATGAGCGATCGGGTTCATGGCGCTTTGGTATCGATCGTCGCAGTGACGGAAAGGCCCGGGCGCAACGTACCGAGGTCGCCGTCGTTACCGTCGAGGGTGACGCGGACCGGTACGCGCTGGACGATCTTGGTGAAGTTGCCGGTGGCGTTCTCCGGCGGCAGGACGCTGAATTGCGCACCGGTGGCCGGCGCAAGGCTGGTCACGTGGCCTTTGAATGTCTTGCCCGGCAACACATCGGCGCGAACATCGACCACCTGCCCCACGCTCATGCGGGCCAGCTGGTCTTCCTTGAAGTTGGCATCGACCCAGAGGCCGTGGGCGGGCACGACGACGAGCATCTGGCTACCCGCCGCGGCATAGGTACCGACGCGTGCGCGACGGTTGCCGATGACGCCATCGACCGGGGCACGCAGTTCCGTGTACGAGAGATTCAGCCTCGCAATGTCGGCTTCGGCGTGGGCCTGGCTCAGTGCGGCCTCGACCTGATGCTTCTGCGTGTCGATGACGTCCAGCTGTCGCTGCGCGCCCTGGACCACCGCCGAAGCGCGGTCGGTGGCTGCATGGGCCGTCTGGAAATCGGCCTGGGCACGCTGGGCGCTTTCCACCGAGACGGCCGAACGGCCGGCGAGGTCGCGGTAGCGCTGGTCGTCGAGTTTTGAACGGTTCGCTTCGGCCTGGGCGGCCGACAGCCCGGCCTGGGCCTGCGCAATCACGCTGTGCTGTAACTGGGCCACCGCATCGAGGTTACGCAACGACGCTTCCTGCGCCGCGACGGCCGCCTCGGCTTTTTCCAGCGCTGCCTTGTAGTCGCGGTCGTCGATCTTCACCAGAAGATCGCCCTTGTGGACAGCCTGGTTGTCCGTGACGGCGATGCCCTGGATGTACCCGGGAACCTTGGAGCCGATCACGGTGATGTCGCCGCCGACATAGGCGTCATCGGTGTCCTCGATGAACCGTCCGGTCGTCCACCAATGGGCGCCGTACAGGCCGACGACCACGATGAGGCCAACGAGGCCGATGATTTTAAAGCTCTTTTTTCGTCCCACAGCTTCGGAGACAGGAGTATCGATGACGGCGGCCACGGCGGTACCTGCTGGATAGTGAAATTACGAACGTACTTTTAATGAAGATGATACGCGTAATCTCAAGAGGCCGTGCACGACTTTTTTTCAAGGCAGACGTGAAAAGGCCGCCATGCGGCGGCCTCGGTATGCCTGTGGCATCGTTTTATAGGCGAAGCAGGCGGGCCGCCTGCTCCACCACGTCGGCGACGATCTGCGCCGCCCCCGCCTCCYGGGCCAGGGCGCCGGACTGCCCGGACCACAACGGTTGGAAGTCGCCCAGCCCGTCCGGTTCGGTGGCGGCGCGCAGAGGAGTCAGCGGACCACCGGCCAGCGGGAACGGGAGCGGGTCCGTCGACAATACTCCCAGCTCACGCATGATCCGGTTGACTACACCGCGCGCCGGTCTTCCGGTGAGTACGTTGGTCACCGCCGTGTTGTCGTCGCGTGCGGTGCGCAGCGCGTTGCGATGCGAAGTGACGCTGGTCGCCTCGTCCGCGAGCAGAAACGCCGTACCCAGCTGTACCGCCGATGCGCCAAGGCAAAGTGCGGCGGCCATGGCCCGGCCGTCGACAATGCCTCCCGCGGCAATGACCGGCACGGTCAGCGCATCCACCATCTGCGGCACGAGCGCGATGCTGCCGGGTTGGGTGGCCATGTCATCGCTAAGGAAGTTGCCGCGATGCCCCCCCGCTTCGTAGCCCTGCGCGATGACAGCATCGCAACCGCGATCCTGGAGCCAGCGCCCCTCCGCCACTGTCGTCGCCGATGCAATCACGATAGCGCCGGTTGCCTTGACGCGATCCAGCAGCACGTCGTCTGGAAGGCCGAAATGAAAGCTCACCACTTCAGGACGCAGGTCCGATACGAGCGAACACATGGCGGCATCGAAGGGTGCGCGTCCGCCAGCCTTCGGCAGCGTAGCGACATCGACGTCGAACTCGGCGAAGTAAGGCGCAAGTCGGTCGAGCCAGCGCCTCGTCATGTCGTCGGTCGGCGTGACAGGTGTATGTGCGAAGAAATTCAGGTTGATCCGGGAGCCCGGCGCTGCCGCGCGGAATGTCCTTACTTCCGCGTCTATCGTGTCGAGGGAAAGGGATGCACAGGGAATGGCTCCGAGGCCACCGGCACGTGCCACCGCGATGGCGAGTGCTGACCCACCCGATCCCGCCATGGGCGCGAGTAACAGGGGGTGCTCGATGGCGAAGAGGTCGAGGGCGCGGCGATCTATCCAGGCGGTCATGGCGATTCCTGACGAACAGGCATCGACGCACGCAGGAGGGTACGTCGACGCATTGCGATGAGAAGATTCTAGCCTGCCACAATCAGACATGGGTCAAGACCGTCGGAGCAGGTAGCTTCTCTTTCGACGCTCGCACCCCGTACGATGTATGCCTCGGGCGAATCGTCAAAGGAGCGCATTGCATGGTGAAGCCCGTGGGAGCACGTAGCCTCCACAACCAGGTCGTTCACGAACTGGGACAGCTGATCGTCAGCGGCAAGCTTGCGCCGGGCGAGGGTCTTCCGCGCGAGGATCTCCTGGCCGAACAGCTGCAGGTCAGCCGCACCGCGCTGCGCGAAGCGATGAAAGTTCTCGTGGCGAAGGGACTGATCGAATCCCGCCAGCGAACCGGTGCCCGCGTGCGCGAGGCCATTCACTGGAAACAGCTCGATGCCGAGGTGCTGGCCTGGCGCTGCGCCTCCATGCCGACGGACAGCTTCGTCGAACAGCTGGTCGAAATGCGTGAGCTGATCGAGCCCGGTGCCGCGGCCGCAGCGGCAAAACGACGAACCGACGCACAGATCGTCGAGCTCAAGGCCGCCTACGATGCGATGGCGGCGTCCGAAGACCTGGATGCCTGGGCCGAAGCGGATCTGGCCTTTCACGAGATCCTGCTGAAGGCCACCAACAACTCGCTCATGGTGTCGCTGTTTTCGGTGATCGAGACGGCGCTGGGCACGTTCTTCCTCCTCTCCGCACGCAACGCGAGCAACTTCAAGGCGGCCCTGCCGCAGCACCAGAAGGTCTATGAAGCCGTGCGTCGCGGCCAGCCCGAGGTGGCGAGGAAGGCCATGCTGGCCATGGTGGCCGAGTCACGGGCCAACATTCTCCGCCAGGCCCAGACCAAGGCCTGAGCGCGGGCCGGCGGGAAGCCCCGTGCAGCGCCATTTCACGCAAATGCTGCGCCGCAGCTTGCGGTCATATAATAATAAAATACTACAATTGACCCACGGGACAATCTTGAACGGCGAGTGAGAGCGGTGATGGAGGCAAGGCGACTTGCTTCCCGGGGAACCGTGCGCCGCAAATTCATCCATAGTGGGGAGTTAAGGAATGCAGCGGAAGGTACTCGCGCTGTCGGTGCGCAACGCACTGGCGGGCATGCTCGGCATCTGTTTCATCGGTGGTTTCATGCCGGTCCACGCGCAGGACGCGCCTGCCCCTTCCACCCAGGACACCCAGCGAACGACCGACGGAAAAGCTGTCACCGACCTCAACGGCGTCTCCGTGACCGGCCAGCTCCAGTCGTTGTTCCTTTCGCAGTCGACCAAGCGCGACGCGGTGAACACGGTGGACTCGGTGTCGGCAGAAGAAGCCGGCAAGTTCCCCGATCAAAACGTGGCCGACGCGCTCCAGCGCGTACCCGGCGTGTCGGTAAATCGTAGCGGCGGCGAATCGAACCAGATCACCGTGCGTGGTTTCGGTCCCGACTTCGTGAACGTGCTGCTCAACGGCCGCACCATGCCTACCGCGGCCAGCGACCGCGCCTTCGACTTCGACGTACTGCCCTCGGAAGTGATCCAGCAGGCCGTGGTGCAGAAGACCAGCACGCCGGATCTCGAAGAAGGCGGTATCGGCGGTACGGTCAACATCATCACGGCGCGTCCGTTCGACTTCAACGGATGGCATGCCGCAGGCAGCGCGGCTGGCGTCAACGACAGCATCAATGGCGGCTTCGCCAACAAGACGACGCCGAAAGTCTCCGGCATCATCGGCAACACGAACGCGGACCACACGTTCGGCTGGCTCGCCTCGGTCGTCTATTACAAGCGCGACCACATCGAGCAGTCCATCGACACCCTGGGCTGGCTGCAGAACCAGGACTTCTCGCGGATCAATCCGTCGTACACCAACCTGTCGCTGCCGCAGACACTGCAGGGCCAGGTGATCAATGAGACCCGCACGCGCACCTCGTTCAACGGCGCTATCGACTGGAAGCCGCTGGACGACGTGACCGTGAAGCTCGATGGCCTTTTCTCCGAGTACAAGGTGGACTCGACGTACAAGGCGTTCGGTTCCTATACCAATACCGGCATCATCCAGAACATCACGCCCGGCGCGAACGGCACCGCGCAGAACTTCGTGATGGACCAGTCCGGCGGCATGTCGAACGACTACGCGGAACAGGCCAACCCGCGTGACGCCTTCAACACGCAGTTCGGCAGCCATATCACCTGGCAGATCGATCCGTCGATGGAGCTGGACCTGGATTCCGCCGCATCCGGGGCGTGGAACAAGCAGTCGCAAGGCGGCTACTTCGTGGTGCTCGGTACGCGCAATGTCGGCGTGAATCCGACATGGACGAACAACGGGGACGACCATCTCGGCAGCTATACCGGCCTGCTTCCGTCCACCGACGTGAACGACCTGCATGCCCACGTGACCAACCAGGGCACGCAGAGCCCGAACGTCAGCGACAAGATCCTCGAAAACCAGCTGCACTTCGGCAAGAGCTTCCTTGATGGGACCTTGTCGCGCATCGACTTCGGCCTGTCCAATTCCAACCGCACCAAGACCGAAGTGACGTACAACACGCCGAACAGTTTCGGCTGCGCCGAGTACTGCGGCTACGTGGTGGATGTGCCGGCCGATGCGGTCAACGCCCAGGTGTTCCATGCGGGAAATCTCGTCAACGGTGCCTCGCCGGGATTCCCGCGCGACTGGGTAAGCTACGACGTGAACAAATTGTTCGCCTACCTGGCCACGCCCGCGGCCTATAACCAGCTGCCCAACGCGGCGGCCTTCAAGGCACAGCTCGACGCCAACGGCGGTGGCTTCACGTCGGTTCCGGATCCGAATACCTACAGCATGATCAAGGAGCGGATCAGTTCCGCTTACGGCATGGCCACGCTCGAAGGTGACGGCAGCATGCCGTGGACCCTCAACGTCGGCATGCGCTATACGAAGACGAACACCACCTCTTACGCGTACTCGGTGCCGATCGTCGGCATTGCCGTGAATCCGAACGACCCGACGAATGCGATTCCGACGTACGGCGCGTTGAGCCCGATCTCGGAGAACGGTAACTACCACGAGTGGCTGCCGTCGGCGAACTTCAAGCTCAACCTGCTCGACAACGTGGTATTCCGCGCCGCGGCATCCAAGACATTGACCCGCCCCGACCTGAGCAATCTGGCCGCCTCGGCGTCGTACAGCTTCCGCCCGCAGGACCAGACGGTTACGCGCGGCAACACACAGCTCAAGCCGTACCTGTCGAAGAACTACGATGCCGGCATCGAGTGGTACTTCAACGAAACCAGCTACACGGCGTTGAACCTGTTCCGCAAGCAGGTCAGCAATTTCAGCACCCTGATCACCACCCAGACGACCTTGCTGGGCTTCCCGTTCCTGCTGACCGAGCCGGTGAACCTCAACGAGGCCACGATCAAGGGCGCGGAGTTTACCTTCAACTACCAGTTCACCAAGCTGCCTTCGCCATTTGACGGCCTGGGCGTGGCGACCAACTACACCTACGTCACCAGCGACGCGACGATCAGCCAGGACAAGCTGGCAAATGCGGGCAAGTTCGCGGTGCCGGGCATCGGCAACTCCTACAATGCGAGCCTGTACTACCAGAAGGGCCCGGTGGAGATGCGCGTGGCATACAACTGGCGTGCGAAGTACCTCGCCTCGATCGCGGGCAACCAGAGCCAGCCGACCTCGGTGAAGGATTATGGCCAGCTCGATCTCAGCGCCAGCTACAAGCTCAACGAGCATGTCTCGCTGTTCGTGGATGCGACCAACCTGACCAACGAGAACATCTACCAGTACCAGGTGTACGACGATCGCCAGAGCTATGCCGAGGCCAATGGCCGCACCTTCTTCCTCGGTGTGCGCGCGTCGCTGTGATCCAGCTGTGCAACGACCGGTTGAGCGTGTGCCTGTTTCCGTCGGCCGGCGGAGGCATCGCACGCTTCGACTGGCTGGGTGGCGACGAGGAGGTGCCGCTGATGCGGCCCTGCCTCGGCGAGCCCGAGCGGTCCCCCGGCCGCTATGAGCCCAATCGACTTGCCTGTTACCCCCTCCTGCCGTGGAGCAATCGCATTGCCCACGGCGGCTTTTTTATGGGGGAACGGCGCGTATCCCTGCCGCTTAATCGCGACGACGATGCCTATCCGATCCATGGCAGCGGCTGGCAAAGGCGCTGGACCGTACGCCGGCACGATGCGGAAGAGGCCCACCTCGAGCTGATCGAAGCAGCGCGCGACGCTTACTCGTACCACGCCAGCCTGCACTATCAGCTGGACGGCGCCGCGCTGAAAGTGCGCCTGAGCGTCACCAACACCGGCGACGACGCCTTACCTTTCGGACTCGGGCTGCATCCCTTTTTTCCGCTTCATGGCGGCGCCACGCTGCTGGCCCCCGCCACCGGCGTCTGGCACAACGATGGACGAGGCCCCCTTCCCACGCATCATGGCGCGGTACCGGCGCCCTGGGACTTTCGGACGGGCCTGCCGCTGCCTGCCGATGGTGTCAATCACGCTTTCTCCGGCTGGACGGGCCGCGCGGTTATCGAATGGCCACAACACGCACTGCGCCTGCATGTCGAAGCAGATGTCGATGCCTATGTACTCTATACACCGGGGGACGAAGACTTCTTCTGCTTCGAACCGGTGGACCACCCGATCAATGCCGTGCATCTTCCGGGGGGCCCGGCAGCAAACGGCATGACCCTGCTCGGCGCCGGCGAAACGCTCGAACGCCACTTCGTGTTTCGTGCAGAGGTGTTCGAGGGCTGATGGCACTCCATTAACAAAGAGGTTGAACACTTGATGCGTCACGCCAGGATCGCCCGGTTCGCCACGCTCGTTGCGGGAAGTCTCCTTCTCATGCCCGCCTTCTCCGCGACGCGGACGACGTCGGCGGCGACCGCGCCGCCGACGTACGACGCCGCACATAAGGTGTTCCGCCTCGATGCAGGTGGTGTCACCTACGCCATGGGTGTGGACCCCCAGGGCAAGCTGCAGACGCTTTACTGGGGCGCGCGGCTGGCATCCGGCGACCCGCTCGGCGCGGCGACGCCCGCGCCGGAACGTTCGTCGTTCGACCCCGCCGGCAGCCTCTCGCCGCAAGAGTATGCGGGCTGGGGCGGCGCCATGACGGCCACGCCTGCACTGAAGATTCGCCTTGCCGATGGCAACCGCGACCTCGTGCTCCGCTACGACAGCTACACGATCGACCATGGCGCCCTGTCCATCGTGTTGCGCGACACCCAGGCCGGCGTCGCTGTCACGCTGCGCTACACAGCAGACGCGTCGACCGGCATCGTCGGCCGCTCCGCGCATATCCAGAACACCGGACAGCAGTCGCTGGTGATCGACAGCGCCGCCTCCGCCGCCTGGAACCTGCCGCGCGGCAGCGATTATTCGCTTCGTTACCTCACCGGCACCTGGGCTGGCGAATGGCACCTGCAGACACGCGCCATCACGCCGGGCGCGACCGTGCTCGAGAGCCGTCGCGGTAGCACGGGCGACGAGAACAATCCCTGGTTCGCCATCGGGCGCGGCAACGCATGGAGCGAGACCCACGGCGATGTCTGGTTCGGCGCCCTTGCCTGGAGCGGTTCGTGGAGCATCCGCGTGGACGAGGACATCCTCGGCCAGGTGCGCGTGGTCGGGGGATACAACCCCTTCGATTTTGGTTACAAGCTGCAGCCCGGACAGGCACTCGATACACCGGTGTTCTACGCGGGCTACACGCGCGACGGCATGGGTGAGGCATCGCGCCTGCTGCATCGCTTCGAACGCGACCGCATCCTGCCGGAAGGTTCGGGCACCCCCCTGCGTCCGGTCCTTTATAACTCCTGGGAAGCCACCGAGTTCAAAGTCGATGAAGCCGGCCAGGTACGCCTTGCCGAGAAGGCTGCCGCGCTCGGCGTGGAGCGCTTCGTCATGGACGATGGTTGGTTCGGCGCGCGTAACAGCGACCGCGCCGGCCTCGGTGACTGGGTGGTCAATCGGAACAAGTTTCCGAACGGATTGAAGCCGCTCGTCGACAAAGTGCACGGGCTCGGCATGAGCTTCGGCCTGTGGGTGGAGCCGGAGATGATCAATGCGGACAGCGACCTTTACCGCGCGCATCCGGATTGGGTGCTGAATTTTCCGGGACGCGACCGCAGTGAAGGCCGGCACCAGATGGTGCTGAACCTCGCACGCGAGGACGTCAAGGCGCACGTGCTCGAGGTGCTGGATGGCCTGCTCAAGGACAACGACATCCAGTTCCTGAAGTGGGATTACAACCGCAACTGGTCCGAGCCGGGCTGGTCGCAGATGCCGCCCGACGAGCAGCAGAAGGTCTACGTCGCGTACGTCAACAATCTCTACGACATCATTCGCGAGCTGCGCAAACGCCATCCGAAGGTCGAGATCGAATCCTGCTCCGGCGGTGGTGCCCGCGTGGATCTCGGCATCATGGCGCTCACCGATGAAGTCTGGCCGTCGGACAACACCGACCCATCGGATCGCCTGTCGATCCAGGACGGCTTCAGCCAGGCCTATGCGCCAGCCACGATGATGGCCTGGGTCACCGGCTCGCCCAACTGGGTGAACAACCGGACGAGCTCGCTCGATTTCCGCTTCCTCTCATCCATGCAGGGCGGGCTGGGCATCGGCGCGAACCTGCTCGAGTGGACGCCGGCGGACGAGACGACGGCGCGCCATTACATCACCGAGTACAAGGCGATCCGCGGTACGGTGCAGAAGGGCGATCTCTATCGCCTGCTGTCACCGCAAGACCGTGCACCCTGGTCCGCGACGGAATCGGTGGCCGGCGATGGCAGCCAGGCCGTGCTGTTCGCCTTCCAACGGCAAGGCGAAGAAGCGCGACCGTTCCCGACCTTGCGCCTTCGCGGTCTCGATCCGTCGACCCGCTATCGGTATCGCAGCATCCACGGCATGGCGGCCCCGGGTACACCGGATGTCGCAAGCGGCGCGTACTGGATGGAGCACGGCATCGATGTGCTGATGAGAGGCGATCTCCAGGCGGCAGCATTCGTTTTCGAGCGCGACGGCAAGCACTAGGCTCGCGCCGAACGCCTGGCCGC
>NZ_JBFUJE010000028.1:0-21157 GCF_056401535.1 Luteibacter sp. P4_E6
GCCTGGTGGTGGCACGAGCACGGCTGCAACGAACTGGCGGACAGCGGCGACTTCCTCGCGCTGTCCATCCGGATCAACGGCGAGAACAAGGATACGGGCCTGCCCAACGGGTGGGACGACCGCCAGGAGCTTTGGGCGAAGGCACAAGCCGCCCTGGTGGCATAACTATGGACACGCACATGGCAGAACCAATCAGCGCCGCGATCGGGGTCAAGCTCTCGACCATGGTTGCTGGCTTCGCCGGCGGCGTCGTCAGCCTCGCCTTCCTTCAGGGCCTGACCCGGAAGCAGGCGCTTCTGGCCGTGCTCGTCGGTTGTCTCACCGCGGTCTATCTGACGCCGGTGGCCGTTTACAAATTCGGCGTCGGGCCCGAGCTCGAGAACGGGACCGCGTTTGTCCTGGGCCTCTGCGCCATGAACCTGATCCCGCTGATCAAGAAGGCCTTGGCCGTACGTGCCGAGCGCCTCGCTGACGGCGACGATCAGAAGAAGGGCACCCCATGACCATGAGCAGCTCCGTCGACGCCGCGATCCTCGCGGTCATCCTCGCGCTCGCGTTCGAATCACTGCGCCGCGTGACGTTCTATCACCAGCCGCTTCAGACGGTCGTGTTCCTCCTGTTGTGCGTGGGCTCGTTCGGCAAGATTGCGAGCAGCCTGGACGGTGCGCAGACCCCATGGTGGGCGATCGCGATGCACGCCGGTTTCATGATCTACGCGGTTCGCCACTTCGGCGCCGCAGCCTGGAGTTTGGCCCATGGCAAGTCTGCTGGAAGCGCTCTTCGCCGCAATCCTGAGCTGGTGGGCCAAGCGCAAGGCAGCCAGCAACGTCGAGACCGCGAATGACCATCAAGCCGAAGCTAACGCCGAGGTCGCCCGGGAAAGCGATACGACTGAGCAGCGCCTCGAAGACAGCCGCGCGCGTAGCGCTCGCGATGTGTCTGCCGTTACTGCTGCTGGGGGTGATGCTCCTGCTGACGTGCTGCGCCAGCGCGCCATCGTCAACGAGGCGATCGCTCGAGCCAATTCCGGCGGTGACCTGTGATGAGCACGCTCCTGTCGAACACCTTCCGAGCTATCCGGAACCGGATCCTCGGATCTTCCGCCCCGTCACGAACCTTGACGACGCCCGCATCGTTATCGCCGGCTACAGCGCTGACAGCGTCAACCAGCAAGCCTGGGCCGTCGCCGCTGCCGGCGTCGTCGAGCGAGAACGTGCCAAGCGAGTCCGTACCGCCCACTGCCTCGACGCCTACCGGGCTCGTGGCGTCATCCTCTGAGGAACCCCGTATGAACCTTGCCGCCATCTTCAAGTCGCTTACCCTGATCACCAGCATCATGCCGCTGATCAGTTCGTTCATTCAGCAGGTCGAAGCGCTGCTGCCGTCGGCCCCGGGCACCGCCAAGCTGCAGGCCGTCGTCGCCGCGGTGAATGCCTACCTGGTGAAAATCGAGGCCGATGTCGACGTGATCGCCGCGGCCAAGTCGGAGCTCGCCCCGATCATCGCGGGCCTCGTGGCGCTCTACAACGCTTCCGGGTTGTTCAAGAAGGCTGCGCCTGCTCCTGCTCCTGCCGTGGCCCCTGCCGCTCCGGTCGTTGCTGGTGGTGCCGCTGCTCTCCAGCCCGCCACCTGATCGCTCTCCGGCCCCATCGTCTTGCGGCGGCATGGGGCCGGGATATCCTTGGCCAGCCGAATGGACGGCACAAGGAGTAGGGAATGAGCGATTTCAAGGTGGGGTCTCCCGTGAAGCTAAACGGAGGCAGCCCAGGCATGACGATTACCGCGAAGTCGGCGTCAGGCGATGGCGGCGGCAATCGGTGGCTCTGCGAGTGGTACGTCGAATCTCTCGGGAAGTTCCACACCGACACCTTTCCCGAGGAAGCGTTGAAGATAAACGCTTACCCCGATTGAGTTGGAGCCGCCTTCGGGCGGCTTCTTCGTTATGGCCCCACAGGTTTCCCCATGCGACCGTTACCGCCAGCCACTCTCGGCCAATTCGTCGAAGGGGCGGGATGGCCTGACTCCTTCGCGCCGGCTACCGAAGTACTGGAGTGGGCCATAGGCACCTTCGTCACGGAAGGCGGTCACCTCTTTAACGAGGACCACGCTCACCTCAGACACGCGACTGTCGCTTTTCTATGGGCGGCCTCTGGGTTCGAGAAGCAGGGGCGTTCCGTCCTCGGCCAGTGCGAAGAGGTCACGTTCCGGTGTGGCCCTTGGCAGAAGGGAAGGCAGGAGCAGCAGATGCTTCACTGGTTCGGCCTTGTGCCGGATTTCCTGATCACTCTCGCCGCCGACTACTGCTCCGTTTGCTCGGAGGCCGAGTTCTGCGCGCTGGTGGAGCACGAGCTCTACCACATCGGTCACGCCAAGGACGAGTTCGGCGCCCCCAAGTTCACCAGAGAGGGTGGGCCCAAGCTCGGCATGCGCGGCCACGATGTCGAAGAGTTCATCGGAGTGGTCCGTAGGTATGGAGCCAGCCCGGACGTGGCGGCGTTGGTCAAAGCGGCCAACAGCCCGCCTGAGGTGGCGAGAATCAACATTGCGAGGGCGTGCGGGACCTGTCTGCTCAAGTCTGCCTGACCCCAAGACAGACCTTAGACGGAACCTGACCTATGGCCACGCTGAAGAACGAGGTCAAGGCCTTCATCGTGCAGGCCCTGGCCTGTTTCGACACGCCGTCGCACGTGGCAGCCGCCGTCCGAGAGGAATTCGGGCTTGAGGTGAGCCGGCAGCAATGCGAAGCGCACGACCCCACAAAGCGAGCAGGGCGTGATCTGGCGAAGCGCTGGAGGGTCCTGYTCGAGGACACGCGCAAGCGCTTCCGCGAGGAGACCGCCGAGATCCCCATCGCCAACCGCGCCTATCGGCTGCGAGCGCTTGGGAGGATCGCCGAGAAGGCCGAGGGGATGCGAAACCTGTCCCTTGCCGCTCAGCTGCTTGAGCAGGCGGCGAAGGAAGTGGGCGATGTCTACGTCAACCGAAGGATCGAGCCTGATAAGCCGCTCGTGCCTGGCGTGCCGGAAGGGGCGTCGACCGAGTACGTGCTGAGGCCCGACGAAGATGTACCTGCTTCCCCGTACCTCTGATTCACCGGTCCAGCTCACGCCGAAACAGGCAAACATCTACGTTTGGGGCTTCCAGCCCTCCGCGCGCTTCCGTGACGCGGTGTGCGGCCGTCGGTTCGGCAAGACGTTCCTCGGCAAGGCGGAACTGCGGCGTGCGGCGCGGCTCGCTGTCGAGTGGGGCGTCAGCGTCGAGGACGAGATCTGGTACGCGGCGCCGACGTTCAAGCAGGCGAAGCGGGTCTTTTGGCGCCGGCTGAAGCAGTCGATCCCGGTTTCATGGCGCGCGTCGAARCCCAACGAGACAGAGTGCTCCATCACGCTCAAGAGCGGCCATGTGCTGCGCGTGGTGGGCCTGGACAACTACGACAACCTGCGCGGCTCCGGCCTGTTCTTCGTCCTCGTCGACGAATGGGCGGATTGCCCGTGGGCAGCCTGGGAAGAAGTCCTTAGGCCGATGCTGTCGACCTGCACCTACACGCTTCCGAGCGGCGAGGTGCGCAAAGGCGGCCACGCGCTCAGGATCGGAACGCCGAAAGGCTTCAATCACTGCTACGACACGCATCAGGACGGCTTGCCCGGTCACGAGCCTGACCACAAGAGCTGGCTGTACACGTCGCTGGATGGCGGCAACGTTCCACCGGAGGAGCTTGATGCGGCCCGTCGAAAGATGGACCCGCGCACCTTTCGGCAGGAATACGAAGCCAGCTTCGAGAACTATGCGGGCGTCGTGTACTACACGTTCGACCGTAACGAATGCAGGACGACCGAGCGGATCAAGCCAGGCGAAGCGCTCCACATTGGCATGGACTTCAACGTCATGAAGATGAGCGCCGTGGTCTACGTGATGCGCGGCGAGTTGCCTCTGGCATTGGACGAGTTCCATTCGGTGCGCGACACGCCGGACATGATCGAGAAGATCAAGGCCCGGTTCCCGGAGCACGGGATTGCCGTCTATCCGGACGCCAGCGGCCAGAACACGAGCAGCAAGAACGCCAGTGAGTCGGATCTCTCGCTGCTGAAAAAGGCCGGCTTCACCGTCGTGGTGGACTCGACCAACCCGAGCATCAAGGACAGGGTCAACTCGCTCAACGCGGTGTTCCTGAACTCGTACGGTGAGCGCCGACTGAAGGTCAACGTCGACCAGTGCCCGAACTTCACCCAGTGCCTCGAACGTCAGATCTACGACGACAAGGGCCAGCCCGACAAGAAGGGTGGTTTCGACCACATGAACGACGCCGGCGGCTACTTCATCGCCAAGCGGTTCCCGATCAAGACCGTGGATTCGTCGGTCGAATACCTCGAAATGTGAGAACCGAATGATCGCTCCTGTCCGCAAGACCAGCGCCGCCGTCGATCGCATGGCAGCCAACTGGCCCATGCTCGACGCGCTCATGGCGGGGACCACGGACATGCGTGCGGCCGGAAAGGCGTACCTCCCGCAGTGGCCGAATGAGTCCGACTCCAGCTACAAGGCGCGCCTGGTAACCGCGGTGCTGCACCCGGCTTATCAGCGCACCGTCGAGGTGCTCGCAGGCAAGCCGCTGTCCAAGGCGATCACGTACAAGGACCTGTCCGCGCACCTCGAAGAGTGGACGCAGAACATCGACGCCGAAGGCCGAAGCCTTCATGCCTTCGCCGGCGACCTGATGACGGACTGCCTTGCGAAGGGCATTTCCGGCGTGCTGGTCGATTACCCGCAGGCGTCCGAGGTGAAGACCAAGGCCCAGGAGCGCGAAGCCGGTATCCGGCCGTACTTCGTTCGTTACCCACCGGGCACTGTGCTGGGCTGGAAGGCGAAGCGGGTCAACGGTGTCATGCAGCTCCTGCAGCTGCGTCTGCTGGAAGCCGAAACCGTCGACGATGGCGACTTCGGTGAGAAGACGGTCGAGCAGGTGCGGGTACTGACGCCCGGCAAGTGGGCCGTCTGGCGCGCGAAGCCGATGAAGCCCGACGAGTGGGAAGAAATCGATAGCGGCGTCACCAGCCTGAAGGTGATCCCCTTCGCCTTCTTCTATGGCGTCCGGACCGGTTTCGGCGTCGGTACTCCTCCGCTTCTCGAGCTGGCACACCAGAACATCGAGCATTGGCAGAGCAGCAGCGACCAGCAGACCATCCTGCACGTCGCCCGTGTGCCGATCCTCTTCATGAAGGGCTTCGACGCCAAGTCAAAGATCAGCATCGGCGCAGCGAGCGCGGTGAAGAGCGAGAACGAGAAGGCCGAGATCAAGTACGTCGAGCACACTGGTGCCGCCATCGCGGCGGGGCGCCAGTCGATCCTCGACCTCGAAGAACGGATGCGGCAGGCCGGTGCTCAGATGCTGGTGCGGCGTGCCGGCAAGGTTACTGCTACCCAGGTCATCGGCGAGGAGAGCGTCGATCAGTGCGTGCTACAGCGCATCACCGAGGTCTTCGACACGTCGATCGAGCAGTGCCTGCGCTTCATGGCGATGTGGATTGGCGAGCCGTTCGATGGATCTGTCGAGCTTTACAAGGACTTCGGTGCCGCCGATATGGGCGAGGCGTCCGCACAGTTCCTCCTGACGATGTCGATCGCCGGCAAGCTATCCAACGAGACCTTGTTCAAGGAGATCCAGCGACGCGATCTCGTCTCCCCCGATGTCACCTGGGACGACGAGAAGAAGCGCCTGCCGGCTCCTGAGCCGCCGAACTAACGAATCAACGATCACCCGAGAAGCCGGCCTTGTGCCGGCTTTTCTCTTTGCCGCGACGCGGATGCGAAGCGGTGCCCTCGGCCGGATGGCCTGTCCACAGGTTGGAAAACCACCATGAAATTGAAACTCGATGAGCAGGGCCACGTTGTCGTGGTCGATGGCAAGCCGGTCTACACGCACGACGACGGGAAAGACATCCCCTTCGACGCGCCGCAGGCCATGGGCAAGATCTCCGCGCTGAATGGTGAGTCCAAGACCCACCGCGAGCGTGCCGAGACGGCGGAAAAGACGATCAAGACCTTCGAAGGCCTCGATCCGGAAGCCGCGCGCAAGGCCATCGACACCGTCTCCAAGCTCGACCAGAAAACGCTGGTGGATGCCGGCAAGGTCGATGAGGTCCGCACCGAAATCACGAAGGTCTATGACGTGAAGCTGGCGGACGCGAAGAAGGCAACCGAAAAGCTCGAGGCGGAACTCCGCAACGAGAAGATCGGCGGCAGTTTCGCGCGCTCCAAGCTGATCGCCGAGAAGCTGGCCATCCCGGTCGATATGGTCGAAGCCCGTTTCGGGTCGGCCTTCAAGATCGAGGACGGCAAGGTCGTGGCCTACGGCACCGACGGCAACAAGATTTTCAGCCGTCTTCGCCCTGGTGATTCGGCGGACTTCGACGAAGCCCTCGAACTCCTCATCGAGCAGTACCCGAACCGTGACCACATCCTCAAGGGCAGCGGCGCCAATGGCGGCGGTGCGCAGGGTGGCGGCAACGGTGGCGGTGCAGGAAAGAAGCAAATCAACCGCGCCGCGTTCGACACGCTGTCGCCTGCTCAGCAGCAGGAACACGTGAAAGCCGGCGGAACCGTGACCGACTGAGGAACACCCCGTGGCGAATACGCTTACCGCGCTCATCCCCGACCTGTACGAGGCGCTCGATGTCGTCTCGCGCGAGATGTCGGGCTTCATCCCGGCGGCAACGCTGGACTCCTCGGCCGAACGTGCCGCCCTCAACCAGACCGTGCGGATCCCGATCACGCCGGCCGCCGCTGCCGAGGACATCGTCCCTGGCCAGCTGCCGCCCGACGACGGTGACCAGAACATCGGTAATAACCAGATCGTCATCAGCAAGTCGCGCACCGTGCCGTTCCGCTGGAGCGGTGAGGAGCAGAAGGGCGTCAACAGCGGCCCGGGTTACGCCAACATTCGCCAGAACCAGATCCAGCAGGCGATTCGCACGCTGGTGAACGAGGTCGAGACGAACGTCGGCACCCTGGCGACGCTCGGTAGCCCGTCCCGCGCCTGGGGCACGGCTGGCACCACGCCGTTCGCCACGGACCTCAGCGATCCGGCCAACGTCCTGAAGATCCTGAAGGACAACGGCGCGCCGACAAGCGACCTGCAGATGGTGATCGACACCACCGCCGGCGCGAAGGTTCGCTCCCTGGCTCAGCTGACGAAGGCAAACGAGGCTGGCACCACGCAGCTCCGCGAGCAGGGCACGCTGCTGGACATCCACGGCTTCAAGCTGCGCGAGTCCGCTGGCGTGGGCCAGCACGTGGCCGGCACCGGTGCCGCGTACGTCACCAACGGCGCTCTCGTCGCTGGCGCCGTCACGATTCCGGTCCAGACCGGCACCGGCACCATCGTGGCGGGCGACGTGATCACCTTCGCGGGTGATACCAACAAGTACGTCGTCGCGACGGCCCTCACCGGCGGCAACCTGACGATCTCGGCCCCGGGCCTGCGTAAGGCTGTCGCCACCGGCACCGCGGTCTCCGTGGGTGCCGCCTACACCGGCAACATCGCCTTCAGCCGCTCGGCGATCGTCATCGCCACGCGTGCCCCGGCGCTGCCGGAAGAGGGCGACTCGGCCGCCGACCGCATGCTGATCACGGATCCGCGTACGGGCCTGACGTTCGAAATCGCCATGTACCTGCAGTACCGCCGCGTCCGCTACGAAGTGAGCCTTGCCTACGGCTGGGCGAACATCAAGCCGGCGCACACGGCGCTGTTCCTGGGCTAAGCCCGTCCGGCAGTGGTGTGGCGCTCGGCTTCGGCCGGGCGCCAGATCATGCCCAGTGAGGACATTTCCATGAGCGAGAACACGAACGCAGCGGACGAACTGCTGGCCCAAGGCCAGAGCATCGTCTCCGGGCAGGCCACGGATGTCATTGCCGCAGTACCAGGCATCAAGGACGTGCAGCTGCTCAAGGCGGCACTGATCGCCGAGCAGGCCGGCAAGGTGCGCGTGACGGTCGTCACCGCGATCGAGGACGCGATCAAGGCCGCCGAGGCACCGCAGGACAGCGGCAGCAACGAGGGGAACGGCACCGGCACCGGCACCGGCACCGGCGCCGGCGCCGGTGATGGCACTGGTGATGGCGTCAAGCCGCCAGCCGGCGCGGAAGCCGTTGTCTTCGTCGACATGGTGCTCGATGAGCCCCAGTTCGAAGGTGGCCCCATCACCGCGCAGGTTCACCCCGACGAAGTGCAGAACTACGCCGCGGGCGGTTGGAAAAAGGAGGCGTAAGCCATGTTGACGGCAGCCCAGAAGTCCGACGTTCGCCGGTTCGCGGGCTACCCGATGCTGGCGGACTCCGTCGCCGACGACACTCGCGACTTCGCCTATGGATGGGTGACGGCGGGTGTCTGGAACACGCTTGA
Organism: Luteibacter sp. P4_E6; assembly: GCF_056401535.1. Classification (NCBI taxonomy): domain Bacteria; kingdom Pseudomonadati; phylum Pseudomonadota; class Gammaproteobacteria; order Lysobacterales; family Rhodanobacteraceae; genus Luteibacter; species Luteibacter sp. P4_E6. The sequence goes on from NZ_JBFUJE010000028.1 coordinate 8,399, forward strand.
GCACCGGCTCAACAACATGCGTCCTGAGGAAGAGGCGACGCTTACGACGGTTTACCTGGCGCAGCTGACGACGCTGGAAACAGCCATCGTCGGTGCCAGCGACAACCTCGACACGGATGTCGCCGCGGTATGGACGCGCAACCGCCGCGAGGTGATCGACCGGCGTGACCTTTTCGACGACTGGCGCCGGCGGATGTGCTTTTTCATCGGCATCGCCCCGGGTCCGTCACTGGGCAGTGATGACGGGACGGTCTGCGTAGGGCGGAACTGATGGACGGCGACAAGCTCCAGGCGAAGATCTACTACGGCTACGCGCAGTCGGCGAAGCGCATCGGCCTGACCTTCACGCAATACCGGCCGACCGATGCGATGTTGCCGATCGACGTGACCAGCTTCGTCGGTCCGATCCTGGCCAGCTTCAACGCCAAGGACATGAAGTACGGCAAGGCGAACGACCACGCGAAGCCGCTGTGGTACTGCCTTGCCGATGGTCGACTGCTCGCGGTGGGGGACTACCTGACACGGAACGGCTCGACGTTCTTCATCGCCGGCATGCAGCCGCTGCTCCCGATCCTCGCGGTCGAGTGCAACCGGGTCATGTCGTTCTTCCGGCCTCAGCAGCAGGCTGGCGTGGGAGCGGTCGGATACGGCGGCAACACCATGGAGAACCAGAAGCCGATCGCGCAGGGCTTCCCTGCGTCGGTCCTGCAGGGCACGAAGGGGGAGAGGAACGACACGGCGCTGCCCGGGGACGTGAAAGTCCCGTGGTGGGCCATCCTGATACCGTCGTTGCCCGGTGACGCGCAGCTGCGCACGGATGACGTAGCGATCGACGAGAACGGCCGGCGATATGTCCTCGCCAGCTGCGAACAAACGGACCTCGGTTGGCGGATCACCGCGGCAGAGGCGGGCACCTGACGTAGGAAAGCACATGGCAGACCTCACCGACGTGCAAAACGCCGTCGTCGGCCTGCTCGCGCAGGCGCTCTACCCGAACGGCACGGCGCAGGCATCAGCCACCGGCGACGCGACGATCATCTACCCAGGCTGGCCGCAGGCTTCGCAGCTCGATGCGGACCTCGCCGGCTTCTCTAACAGCAAGGGCGGACGGGTACACGTCTCGGTCTTCCCCATGACCGGCGAGACGCTTCAGCCGGCTTACTCGAATGCCTGGGCCCCGCTGAGCCAGCAAGCGGCGACGGTAACTACGTCGATCGCGGGGCAGGCAATCACCTTGGGCGGCACGGTGGGCGCGGCGCAAAACGTTGCTGTGGTCGCCGGAGGCCAGGCTTACACGTATGCGGCGCAAGGGAGCGACACGCTCACGAGCATCGCTACAGCGCTCGCGGTGCAGATACCTGGCGCGTCGAGCAGTGGTCCCGTGCTGACCATCCCTGATGGGGTAAAGGTGACCGCGGCGCGCGCTGGCGGTACTGGCGTCATGCAGCGCGAGCTGCAGCGTCGTAAGCGACCGGTGCAGGTCACCATCTGGGCCGATACCCCCGCGCGACGTGACGCGTGCGCCAGGATCCTCGACATAGCCCTCGCGGCAGTAGAGTTCGTGGCCTTGCCTGACCAGACGGGTGCGAGGTTGATCTTCCAGACGAGCCACCAGATCGACGCCACCCAGAAGGCCAACCTGTACCGCCGTGACATCATCTACAGCACCGAGTATTCGACGACGCAGACCCTGTCCGCGACGGAATTGGTCGTCGCGCAGGAAACGATTCAACTCAGCGTCGTCGGAGCCACGGCCCCGGCCGCTACCAACACCATTTCCCAATGAGGGCGCCATGGCACGACATCTGATCGTCTCCGAACCGTTCCGCGATTACACCCGCGGCAGCCGCATCACCGATCCCAAGGAGATCTCGGCGATTCTGGAATCCGACCAGGCTGGCCATGTGCTGCCGATCGAGGTCGAGGATCCGCCGGCCCGCACCCCTCCACCCAGCGCAGCGGACTAAGTCCCTCGCCCCATCACCAGTGAGCCCGCCCAGTGCGGGCTTTTTTTATGCCCGGAGACACCCATGACTCAGATCGTCCAGCAGGGCGCAATCAACACGACCGCGCTGATCGTCCCCGACCTTTACGTGCAGATCGTCCCGCCGGCGGTCTCGCAGCTCAACGGCGTCCCGACCAATCAGCTTGGCATCGTCGGTACGGCATGCTGGGGCCCGGTCAATGCGCCAGTGGTTCTGGGTGACAGCGCCGCCTATGCCCGCCAGTTCGGCGCCATCCAGAACCGAAAGTACGACCTCGGCACGGCTGTTGCGATCGCAGTGCAGCAGGGTGCGAACAACATCGTTGCCGTACGCGTCACCGACGGCACCGACACGGCCGCGAGCGGCGCGCTGGCGACGAACATCACGTTTACCAGCAAGTACACCGGCACCCTGGGTAACTCGGCGACCGTCCAGATTGCCGCGGGTAGTGCCGCTTCCAGCTTCAAGGCAATCGTTTCGATGCCGGGCCTCGTTGCTGAGGTGTTCGACAACATCACGGGCACTGGAAACGCGTTCTGGGTCAATCTGGCCCTCGCGATCAACAACGGCCAGTACGGCGTACGGTCGGCATCGCAGATGATCGTCGCCACGGCTGGCGTTGGCACCACGGCACCGGCTGCGGGCACCACGCCGCTCACTGGTGGCACCGACGGCGCCACGACGATCACCTCGGCGGTGATGATCGGCGTCGATACGGTGCCCCGCAAGGGCATGTATGCGCTTCGCAGCAGCGGCGCGAGTGTCGCCATGCTGGCCGACGTTGACGACCTGACGACCTGGTCCGTGCAGGTGGCCTATGGCCTGTCGGAAGGGACCTACATGATCTGCGTCGGCCCCGCCGGCGACACGATCGCGAACGCGGTGACGACGCGGGCTTCGGCGGGCGTCGATAGCTACTCGTTCAAGCCGATCTTCGGCGACTACTGCTACTGGGCCGATCCTGTAGCCCAGGTGACCCGCCTGGTGTCGCCGCAGGCATTCTGCGCCGGCCGGCTGGCAAACCTCGCGCCTCAGCACTCGAGCTTGAACAAGCCGATCTACGGCGTGGTGGCTACGCAAAAGACCAGTCAGAACCTGCAGTACTCCAGCGCCGAACTCCAGACGCTCATCCAGTCGGGCTGGGACGTGCTCACCAACCCGGTCCCGGGTGGCAGCTACTTCGGTATGCGTGTCGGCCACAACGGCAGTTCGAACCCCGCAACACAGGGCGACAACTACACCCGCATGACCAACTACATCGCGGCCACCATCGGCGCCGGCATGGGTAAGTTCGTCGGCCGCCTCCAGTCGGTGGCATCGAACGATCCGCTCCGTGCCGAAGTGAAAGCCACGCTGGATTCGTTCCTCCAGAACATGGTCGATCAGGTCCAGCTCGACAGCTTCACCAACCAGTGCGACCTGAAGAACAACTCTCCGTCACGCATCGCGCTGGGCTATTTGCAGGCCGATGTTGCAGCGAAGTACCTGTCGGTAGCCGAGAAGTTCATCGTCAACGTGCAGGGCGGCCAGACGGTCGTCACCAAGCAGACGCTGCAGTCCTAAGCGGGCAGCGGTTCAACGTCATCACCTAAGGGCGCCTCCGGGCGCCCTTTCTCTTTGGAGAGAACCATGCCCGCAAGCGGCTTTACCATCGGCAAGGACGTGACGATCAAGATCGTCACGCCGGCAGGTCCCTTCGACCTCCCCATCACGACGAAGAGCTTCGACAAGAAGCCGCGCTACAACACGCAGATCGGCGTCTATATCGCCGGCGAGGCGCTCGGCTTCAACGCTCCCATCGGCTGGGATCTGACGTTCACGATCGATCGATCCAGTAGCGTCGTAGATGATTTCTTCGCCGCGCAGGAAGCTGGCTACTTTGCCGGCCTGGACACCCTGACCGCATCGGTCACGGAAACCATCACCGAAGCCAATGGCTCGGTGTCTCAGTTCCGCTACACCAAGGTCATCCTCAAGCTGGATGACGCTGGTAACTACGTCGGCGACGCGAAGGTCAACCAGGCCCTCAGCGCGTTCGCCTCCCGTCGCCTGAAGGTCGCCTGATACCCATGTCCGAGCCCACTCTCACCGTTACGCAGTCCGGCGCCGACCAGGCGCCGGGCGACACCGCAGAGCCCGCCAAGCCGGCGCCGACACCCACTCAGCAGTTCATCGACCGGGCAAAGGCGGAGGCTGTGATTACCGACCCGAAAGGTCGAGTAATCGTCCTCCGGAAGCCGGGCGTCCTGGCGCAGTACCGTCTTGTCGACATGCTCGGCCATTCGGCATCTAACCAGGCCTACATGGGCATGGTGATGCCGCTGACCTACGTTGGCAGCATCGATGGCGATGACGTGTCCATCGGCACGAAGCGCGAGCTCGAAGCGCTGATCGTTCGCCTGGACGAAGCAAGCATCTTCGCAGTTGCCAAGGCGGTCGAGGCAAACTTTGGCGAGCAGGATCCGGAGGCGGATCAGGCAGCGCTAAAAAACTAGCGACGGCCCCGGCGATCAAGGAATGCCTGTGGCTGGTAAAGAACGGCATTCCTTTCGACGTGGCCTTCTCGCTGGATGACATCACGCGCGGTGCCTTCTCGATCGCCTTCAGCGAGATGGAGGGCAGCGAGTTCGACTGGCACACGATGAGCTTCAAGGAACAGAAATGAGGTCCTTCGATAGCTTCGGCGAGTTCTCAGAGCACCTTCTAAGGGTCGGGGCGGCGACGACCATCGCCCTCCACCTGGGTGTGAAAGAGGCGACCAAGGAGATTGAGAAGGCGGCGAAGGCCGAGATCGGCGTGTATCAGGACGGTGTTGGGTCCGACAGGGGTGGAATCGGTGCGATTCCGCCCTGGGCGCAGCTGGCCGAGTCCACGGAGCGCCGGAAGGAGATCATGAACTTCCCTCTGGATGCCCCGCTGCTGGCCACCGGAGAGTTCCGCGACACAATCACGAGCGAGGTTATCGGGCTCAAGGGCGTCGTCGGGACGACCGATGAGCGCGGCGTGTGGTTCGAGTTGGGCACACCGAATATGCCACCCCGCGCCGTTTTCGCCCCAGCTGCCATCCGTCTGGAAGACAAGGTGCTACGGATCCTCGAGGATGCAGCCGCTGCCGGCGTTATCGGTGGTGACTGGCTGCACGCCCCGCTGTCGAGGGACTGACAGCGGCGGGGTTCTCTGTGGCGTGAGCAAGAGCCAGCAGGCCGACAAGCGTCAGGAAGGCGACTTGCCACGCGGTGCGCTTTCGCCTCGCCGAGGCACCCATCAGATGAGCAGGGTGATCAGCGTGCCCGGAATCGCGGCGAGCGCGGCGAGCACAAACAAGATGGCAACGGGCGGCTCGCCCTTCCTCGGTGCCAAGGCCATGGACAGAGCGTGCACGACAATGATCAGCGCGCCGACGCCAGCGGCGACATCGCCGAGCTGCTCACGGATCTTTGGCCAATTGCGGTTCGTCCGGGTCTTCGGCTTAACGCGCGGGACGGCGTATTGGACGAACGAAAAACGGTCCGCCAGCCAGTCCTGAACCCTCATTCGTAAAGGCATTCGCATGTTCGAAGCATACAAGATCGGCGTGCGTATCGGCGTCGTGGACGCCACGGGCGGCGGCATCCTCAAGTTGGCCGCCCAGTTCGCGACGGCGGAGAAGAGCGCCAAGGGCCTCCTGAGCACCATCGAAAAGATCAACGCGGCAACGCGCCGTGGCTTCGGCAACTGGGCAGAGGGCGCAGCCAACGGCTACGAGCGGGCCAGGCGTTCGGCTGATAGCTACGCCGCATCCGCTGAGCGCGCGGCACGCGCCGGTGGTATGTCCACCATGGGAGGCGGTGGCGGTGGCCTGGTGGCCATGGCTGCCTTCGCTGGCGCCCGTGGCGGATCGCCGGCCATGCAGCTGTCTGGCCCCGCACAGCGGTTCCTTGGCGGACCCGGCGGTGGGGCGCTCGCTCTTGGTGGCCCTCGTGGCCCCGGCGGTGGTAGCTGGCCAGCTATGCCCGGATCACCTGGTGGCGGTGGACTCGGTCCGTCGGCATTCACGACTGCGGGTTGGGGCTGGGGCGGCGGCGGTGGCGCCGGAGGTGGGGGCGGAGGTGGGGGCGGGTCGGGGTTCGGCGGCGGCCTCGGTGGTCTCATTGGCGGCGCCATGCTGGAGCGTAGCGGAAAGGCCATGTTCGGCATGCTCGGCGGCCCGATCGACAAGGCCTCCGAGTACGAGCAGGCCGTGACCCGCTTCAAGCTCTTCGGCATGTCCGACGAGGTCAACAAAGAAGCCGTGAAGTTCGCCAACGGCATGCACATCGCCGGCACGTCGATCATCGACGCGATGAACAACATCACGGAGGCGCAGGGCGTTTTCCGCGAGTCCGGCTTGGGCGGAAAGGAAGCCCTTGCCGGAGCAAAGCTCGCCGCGCCCCTTCTCTCCAAGATCGCGTTCGCAACTGCGGGCCTGGACGGTGAGTCTCAGGCACGCATGCACACGCAAAGCCTGTCGATGCTGCGCTTCATCGAAATGCGGGGCGGCCTGAAGGATGCTACGACGTTCAACAGCATTGCGGATCAGGGCTGGAAGGCTATCCGCAGCTCCGGTGGCAACGTCGACTGGGAACAGATGCGTCAGTTCATGGCGCGCGGCGGTGTCGCAGCACAGGGCCTCGGCAACGAGGCTTTGTTCGGCAAGCTCGAGCCGGTTATCGGCGAGTTGAAGGGCAGTACGGCGGGTAACGCGTGGATGACCTCCTATAACCGCCTCGTCGGCGGCGTGCGCGTGCCGAATCAGGTGGCACACCTGCTCGCAGACAACGGCATCTGGGATAAGTCGAAGATCGAGTGGAACTCGCAGGGTGGCATCAAGCAGTTCCGCGGCAACCCGCTCAAGGACATGACGACCTTCGCGTCTGACCCTGTCGAGTTCTACGAAAAGAACATCTTGCCGATGTACGCCAAGATGGGCATCACGTCGGCGGTGGATAAGGGCCGCGAGAATACGATGATCTTCGGCCGCACCGGCGGCAACATGTTCAGCCTCATCGACCGTCAGCTGGCTGCAATCCATCATTCTGATGAAGCACAGAAGAAGGCCCTGGGCATCGACGATTCGGTGACTGCCGAGGGCAAGACGTACCGCGGCACGCTCATCAAGGCGCTCARGGAGCTGGAAACGGCCTCTGTGCGGCTTGGCGCCGTAGTCCTGCCACTGTTGGTGAAGGGTCTCAACTTCGTCACGCCTCTCATCGAGAAGATGGCGACGTGGATCGGCAACAACTCGACACTGACGAAGGGTCTGGTGATCGTTTTTGCATCGCTCGCAGGTCTCGCGGTGGTGGGTGGATCGCTTCTGGCCGTCGGCGGCGCACTGACGTTGATCGGTGGGGCTTTGGTGGCTGGCGGAGGTCTTGCCGTCGGTCTCGCAGCAGTCGGGTCAGTGTTGCTGTGGGTGTCTGGCATTGCGGCGGCGATTGTTGGCGGCGCAGCGGCCGGCGGATGGCTCAACGATCACGCCATCAATCCTCTGGTGAAGAAGATATCTGGCGGCAAGTACAAGTCGCTAGGTGATGCCGCCTATGGCGACCGAGACAACGACCTCGCGGGCGGAAGCGGAAAGCACGACCTCCGGTTCGAGAACTACGTCGACGGAAAGTGGGTTCCTAAGCCGAATCTCGTCAAGCCCGGTACGAGGAACGGTTCGGGAAGCGGAGTCGGAGACGTTTATGTCGACGGTAAGAAGCTCGGCAAGGTCATGGCGCCGCATCTGGCTGACCAGCTCAGCGCGCCGCAGCGTGGTTCCAACTCGTTCGACTTCACTGCCTCGCCGGCACCCGTCGGCATGACACAAGCACGCTGACAGGAAACCCATGGCTTCGACGACCGTAACGCTTGGCGACTTCGTGTTCGCCGGCATGGAGATGCCCGAAAGCCTTCGGTTCGGCGGCACCCAGGCACTCGTGGTGCACCGGCTGATCGGTGGCCAGAAGGTCGTCGATGCCATGGGTCCGGACGACGCCCCGCCGGAGTGGGGTGGCTGGTTCCGTGGTGAGAATGCGCTGGCGCGCGCGCGATATCTGGACACGCTTCGGAAGCAGGGAAAGGCGCTCACGTTCACGTATTCCGAGTTCCGTTACCTGGTACTCATCAACTCGTATACCGCGGACTTTCAACGCCCGTACCAGATCCCCTACAGGATCTCGCTGGAGGTGGTCGAGGACCTGACGGCTCCAGTGACTGTCATCGCCCCTTCGTCGATCGACGATGTGATGGGTGATGACATGAGCACGGCGAACGGCCTCGGTGGCCTGATCGGTGACGGCATCCTCTCGTCCCTGCTCGGAGGGCTCGATACCGCGATCAGTGCGGTATCAAGCTTCGCCAACGCCTCAACATCGGTCATCAATAGCGTGTTGGCGCCGATCGCTGCTGTGCAGGGTCGCGTTTCGACGCTGATCGCAAGCACGGGAAACAGCATCCAGAACGTTGGAACGCTTGGCGGTGTGATCCCGGGCACGCCGATCGGTCTTTCGTCGTCGGCCCTCGCCACCCAGGTGACCAGTTTTAACAGCCTGCCAAACATGTACGCACTGCAGAACGTCGTCGGCCGGATGGGCGCCAACCTGGGGTCGGTGTCGGGCAGCGTACGCCCCGTCACCACGTCGGGCGGAAATCTCATGGATATGGCCGCGACCGCCTATGGAGACGCGTCCTCGTGGACTGGCATCGCAAAGGCCAATGGTCTGACCGACCCGGTTCTGGTCGGCACGCAACAGATAGCGGTCCCGCTTCGACCGGACACCGCAGGGGGCATTCTCGGTGGCTGAAACGACGACGCTAGATTCAGTCGCTGCCGTCGTCGATAAGTCGGCGGATTCGGCGCGAACGCCTCGGGGCATGGTGATGATCGCTGGAGTAGCCTCCCCGGCGTGGGTGGACTTCGAGGTCGACAGCAACAGCTTCCATGAGGCGGACACTTTTACGGTGTTGCTCGCTATCAAGGAACTGAAGGCGCCACAGGATCTTCGCTGGTTCCTCGATCAAAGCACGATGAGTGTGGAGATCCTCGCGGGCTTCCCGCAGAACCCCGAAAACTACGGGTCAGCAGACCTCACGTCATGGATAACCGGTAACGTCGACCAGGTCGATTTCGATCCCTCGGGTAGGACAATCACCCTCACTGGCCGAGACCTCACGTCCCTTCTGATCGATGCCAAGACCTCAGAGAAGTGGCAGACACAGACGGCGAGCGAGATCGCCTCGACGCTGGCCAGCCGGCATGGGCTTACCCCGGTGGTCACGGGGACGACGACCACGGTGGGCCGGTATTACCAGATCGACCACGTGTCGATGACATCCACGGACACGGAATGGGAGTTCCTGACCTGGCTCGCCGTGCAGGAAGGCTTTGTGGTCTACGTGAAGGGCAAGGAGTTGCACTTCGAGCCACGGCCGGACCCTGACGATGCCAACGTCTTCGAGGTCGAATGGGAAGAGCCTGACGACGAGTTCGGCTACTTCCGGTCAAACACCAAGCGCCTCGGCTTCAGCCGGACGTTGACGGTGGGTAAGGGTGCGGTCGTGCAGGTGCGGTCGTGGAACCAGAAGCAGAAGACCGGCTTCACCGCGACTTATCCGGCCTCGCATGCCAAGGGCATCAAGCCAGGGTCGTCGAGCGCGCCGGCGCAGGTCTATTCCTACGTCATTCCCAACCTGACGCAGGAGCAGGCTAACCAGCGCGCACAGGCGCTTTACAACGAGCTGATCAAGCATGAGATGCGCTTCAACGCAGACCTGCCAGCCGATGACGCTCTCGACTCTACTTGGATGGCGAAGGTCACCGGGACCGGCACCATTTTCGACCAGAAGTACTACATCGAGAGCGTGAGTCGATCGATGTCTAACGGTGGCGGCTACGGGATGTCACTCCGCGGCAAGAACCATTCCGACCAGACGAGCCCGATCCCATGAGTAGCCGCCTCGATAACGCGATCCGTGGGGTGGCATCTCGCGCCGGGCAGGGCAGGACCGGGACGAAGCTCGGCATCGTGACCGCTTACGACCCAGCGCGCTATGCGATCAAAGTGAAGTACCCGCCGGACGACGTTGAATCGGGCTGGATTCCTCTCGGCGCGCTAATGGTCGGCAACGGGTACGGAATCCTGGCGCCGCCTGCGATCAACGATCAGGTGAAAGTCGAGTTTCAAGACGGCGCGCTGGACGCCGGTGTCGCCGGGCTCACACTGTTCAACGACGTTGAGGTGCCTCCGAAGGTCCCCTCAGGAGAGATTTGGGTACTCCACAAGTCAGGGGCGTTCTTCAAGCTCACCAACGACGGAAAGGCGTCGTTCTCGGATGCTCATGGCGCGTCGGTGACGCTCAACGGGGACGGAACGATCACCTCGGCTGGGACGTGGACGCACACAGGGGCATTCAACGTGCACGGTGACCAGGCTCACACCGGGTCGATCACATCGAACGGCAAGCACGTCGACGACACGTTGCGCGTCTCTGGCATTCAGACTGGCACTGGTGTGTCGGGCGAACCTATATAGGAATCAAAGTGCCGAACCTAACCGACATCGACCACTTCTGGGGAAGCGACGCCGGGGTCTCCGCAACGGCCGATCTGGGCACTGTCGAGGTCACGTCCCGAGGCCAGCAGCGGGTATTGCGCCGCCTTCTTACAAACCCGCGAGCGATCCTGCCCGATGGCTCTGTACTTCCGCCCGACTATCCATTCCACGCTGACTACGGCGCGGGCCTCCCGCGATATATCGGCTTGGCCGTGGACCCGGCAGAGATCGTCGCCCTGATCCGGGGACAGATCCTCCTCGAGGATTCGGTGGCGAGGACGCCGGCACCGCAGATAACCGTCGCACAGACACCCGGAGTCCTCTCGATCTCCATCAGGTATACGGACGCCGCGACCAGTACGCCGGCGACGCTCTCGTTCAACGTCAACTAGTGAGCCATCATGCCCAGCGTCAATTCGAAGAGCTTCACCCAGCTGGTAACGGACTTCGCGACGAGCGTCCAGGCCCGCGCTGTAGCGCTCACTGATTTCACCGTTGGCTCGGTCCTGCGGGCTCTCGCAGAGACGACTTCCAGCGTCGTCGTCTGGCTTCAGGGACTGATCCTTCTCCTGCTGGCGACCACCCGGGCGGCGACCAGTAGCGGTCCCGACCTCGACAGCTGGATGGCGGACTTCGACTTCGCGCGGCTCCAGGCTGCGTTTGCCGGAGGCCTCGTCACGTTCGCTCGGTTCACCCCGACGATGCAGGCCGTGGTCCCCATCAACGCGCTCGTTCAGACCACCGACGGCTCGCTTCGATATATCGTCGTGGTGGATACGACGAACGCCGCTTACAACGCGATCCTTGGCGGCTACGTCATACCTGCTGGCACGGTGAGCCTCAACGTCCCAGTCACGGCGCTGGTCGCTGGCGCTGCGGGCAATGCGGTGGCCAACTCGATTACCGTGCTGGCCCAGGCGGTGCAGTACGTCGACACGGTGACCAACCCGTCAGCCTTCACCTCTGGTGCCGACGCGGAGACGGACCCGGCCTTCCGCACGCGGTTCGTCGCTTACATCGCCAGCCTGTCGCGCGCGACGAAGGCGGCGGTTCTGAGCGCCATCCTTTCGCTGAAGGTCGGGGCGAGCGCTTCTCTGGTGGAAAATGCCGACTACAACGGCACTTAYCACCCGGGCTTCTTCTACGCCGTCGCCGACGACGGATCCGGCACGCCTGGCTCGACGTTCCTCGCTTCGGCGTCGAACGCGATCGACGCGGTTCGACCGTTCACCGTCGGATTTGCCGTCTTCGCGCCCGTGGTCGTTACCGCGAACGTGGCGATGGCGGCGACCATCGCATCTGGCTTCGATCCTACGGCCACGAAAGCTCTGGTGCAGTCGTCTGTGCTCGCCTACATCGCCGGCTTGACGCTGGGGCAATCGCTGCCCTACTCGCGTCTGGTGCAAGTCGCCTACGACGCGTCCCCTGGCGTGACAAACATCACGGGCCTAACGCTCAACGGTGGCACGGCCGACATCATGGCCACCGCGAAACAGCGCGTGCTCGGCGGAACGGTGACCGTATCGTGATCGGCGACTTCAATGACATCCTCGCGCGGCTGAAGGGGAAGCTCCCGTCGCGCTGGTTCGGCGGCACTGGGGACACGCTACCGGTCTTCGATGGTGTGCTGGCAGGGATTGCCGGCCTCCTGAGCTTTGTCTACACGCTTTACACGTACGCCAAGCTGCAGACCCGCATCATGAGTGCCACGGACGGGTGGCTCGACATGATTGCCGCCGACTTCTTCGGCCCTGGCCAGGTGACACGCAAGACGGGGCAGGGCGACACGTCGTACCGACTGGTCATCCTGGCCAACCTGTTTCGCGAGAAAGCGACCCGAGCTGCGATCGTAAATATCCTCACGTCCTTGACGGGCCGTGCCCCGAAGATCATCGAGCCATGGAGGCCAGCGGACACCGGCGGCTATGGGATACCGACCAGCGGCTATGGTGTCGCTGGCGCCTACGGCTCACTTTCGTTGCCCTATCAGGCCTTCGTCATCGCTTACCGGCCGGTGAGCAACGCGGGCATCGCTTCTGTGGCTGGATACGGGAGCGCACCAGCTGGTTACAGCACTGCCTCATGGGCGGAATACGCGTCGATGTCCATGGTCACCGGTGGAGTGTCTGACGCCGACATCTTCGCTGCGATCGATGCCGTGAAGCCCGCAGGAACGATCGTTTGGACGCGCATCAGTAACTGATCAACCCCTCAAGCAC
>NZ_JBFUJE010000029.1:0-20859 GCF_056401535.1 Luteibacter sp. P4_E6
CGACCGGACGGTCCTTGGCCTTGCTGAGGTCCTTCTGCGTTTCCGGGTCGAACTGGCTCATGGCCACGTTCTTGGCACCCGGAACATGGGCTTTTTCGAAGTCGGCGCTGGCCGAGAGGTCGATGATCAGCGGTGTATCGCGGTTGATCAGCTGGGTCAGGCCAGCCGGGGTGAGCATCTTCCACTTGCGGAAGAGGGTCATCACTTCGCCACCGAGCAGGGCGAGCAGGATCGCCACGAACAGCGCGACCAGCAGCAGATGGTTGCTGGCGAATTCGGGCAACTTGTGCAGTACGTCGTTCATCGGGTTATTGCGCGTCCCAGTGGGGATAAACGGCCGATTATATAGGCTTTACTTCGGCGAGAAGTCGGGCAGGCCGGTCATCAGCCACCACTTCTTCTTTTCCGGGTCGTAACGCCAGCGCTGGCGGTCGACCACGGTGCGCTCGGACTGGGTGTTGATGTTGACCACGTTGATCTGGACGACCTGGACGACTTCGTTGTCGCCATCGGGCCGCGGGCCGCCGCCCTCGTCATAGCCGGTGATGCGCAGCTGGCCGAGCCGGCCCTGGTCGACGGAGCTGAGCGGGTGGTCGGCGATGTAGTCCTTGTCGAGGAAGCTCTGCGCACCTTCCCAGTCACCCCATCGGACCGCCGACGCATAGGCGTTGGTGGTACGGGTGAGCGCTTCATTACGTATGTCGGTGGCGCAGCCGGACAGTAGGGATACGGCAAGAACGAGGAAAAGCAGGGCGATACGGCGCATGGCGGGTTCCATCGTGGCGTCGGCCGGCATTATGCCCGGCGTTTGGCGACGAAACGCGCATCCAGGCTGGCCATCGGTTTCCCGTCCGCACCCGGAACCACGCAGGTGAAGTCCCCACGGGCCCGTCCACGGGCTTTCAGCATGCCAAAGAAGCCCTTCCAGTTGGCCCCGGGGGCAAGGGTGGCCTCGGCGCGGAGGTCGTCCCAGATGGGGTCCAGGTAGCGCACCGTGGAATCGGCGACGAAGACATCGCAGTCCTCCCCGCGCTCGCGGAGCACGGCCTCGACCAGGGCCCAGCAGGTCAGGGTCATCAGCGCCACGATGCTTCCGCCGAAGGCACAGGCCTTGTCGTTGATGTTGGGCAGCAGCGGTGCCGTCATGACCAGACGCATGCCATCGAAGCTGTCGATGCTCACCGCCATGGCCCGCGCGAGGGGAATGCCATCGAGGATGAAGCGCTCGAGATCGGCGAGGGAAATGTCGTTGGGAGTCATAAGCAGCGAAGTCTACGAGGCAAGGCAAACCGTTCGCACCCGTATGGCCGAACCACGACCTTCGGCAGTGGCCCGCAAGGCGGCCGCTTCCTATCCTGAGCGCTCAGTAGCAGGATGCTTTCGTGAGCCGTAACTACCCTCTTCGCAACGTTACCGTCGTCATCACCCGCCCTGCGGGCACTGCAGGCCCGCTCTCCCGTCGGGTACGCAAGCTGGGAGGCATTCCGGTCAGCGTGCCTGGGCTATCGCTCCGCGCCATCGAAGACGCCTCGGCGGTGGACGCCGCGCTGCGCGCCGCGCTCGAGGGCGACGTGCTGGTTTTCACCAGCCCGGCCGCCGTCCGCTTCGCGGCGGACGTGTTGCCCCTGGCGACCCAGGCCACGGTGATCGCCGTAGGTCGTGGCACCGCCCGGGCCCTGAGAACCGCCAACCTCACCGATGTGCGTTTTCCGGAAACCTCGCAGGACAGCGAGGGCGTGCTCGGCCTGCCCGAACTGGCGGCGGTGGCGGGTAAGCGGGTCGCCCTGATCGGCGCCCCCGGCGGCCGAGGCCTGCTGCGCGAGCAACTCCTGGCGCGCGGCGCGGTGCTCGACGAAGTCCATGTCTACCACCGCGTGGCCCCACGCATCGACCGCCGTCATATCGATCCCCTGCTGAAGCTCGGCCGCCGCTCGGCGGTCTTGTTGTCCAGCGCCGAAGCGCTGGATCACCTGCATCGCGCCCTGATCGCCCCGGCCTGGCGCCGGCTGGTCCAGGCCGTGGCCGTGGTCAGCAGCGAACGGCTTCGGGACATCGCGTTGGAAACCGGCTTCGAGCGCGTCGTGGTGGCGCGGTCGGCCCTTCCGGGCGACCTGCTGGCGGCCGCTGCTGAGGTCTCGTTCACGCGCCGTTGAGGGATGTATTCCATGCGTTGGCGTATGGCCTGCTAGCATGCCTCGCATGACGACCGAGACCCCACCGACCGCACCCATTCCGGCGACGCCGGCCCCGGCCGCCGCGCCTGTGTCTGCCAGCCCACGGCGGACTGCCGACCCGGCACCTCGCCGTGGCGGTGGCGCACTTGCCCTGGCGATCCTGATCTCGCTGGCCGCCCTGGGCGCCGCCGGCTACACCGCGTGGACCGTCTGGACCATGCGCCAGGACGTCGGCGCCGCCAACGGACTTCGCGGACAGGTCGACACGCTGCAGGGCACGGTCGACGGTCTGCGTGACGACAATGCCAACCTGCGTCGCCGTGTCAGTGACGCAGACGGCGTCAATCGCTCGGCCCGCGAAGAGATGCTCGGTGTCTCCGAACGTACGAAAAATCTTGAAGACGCCGTCGCCAATCTGTCCGAGCGAAGCCTCAGCGGGCACGACGCGATGCTGCTCGACGAAGCGGAGTCCTTGCTGCGCATGGCCAAGGAGCGCTTCGCGCTGTTCGGCGACGCCAGTGGGGCGCTTTCCGCCTACGACCTCGCCGATAGCACGCTCGCGGCGGTGAACGACAGCGCGTTCGCGGCCGTCCGGCAGAGCCTGAAGGCGGAGCGCGATGCGCTTGCGGCCGTGGCGCCATCGGCGCGGGCAAGCGATCTTGCCGCGCTCGCCGACCTGCGAGCGCAGATTCCTACCTTGCCGCTGAAAGATCTCGATGCGCCGACAGCCGCGACCGAAACGCGTGGTTTCTGGCAGCGCGCCGGCGATGCGCTCGGCAGCATCGTCAAGGTAAGCCATGACGACGGCACGCCGTTGGGTCTCGCCGACGATCGCCTTGCGCGCGAGCTCGCGGCGCTGGATGTCGCCCACGCCGAGGCCGCCGTGTTGGCCTATGACGACGTGGGTCGAGCTGCCGCGCTGAAGCGCGTCGACGCGACGCTCGCGGCGCGTTTCAATCCGAACTCGCCGACGGTGCGGGCCGCTCGCGTACGGATCGCCGCGCTACTGGCCAGCCAGGCCAAGGGTGCCGCGCCGAAACTGGGCGCTGCGATGAACGAACTGCATAACCTGCGTTCGGTGCATGCGCTGCAGCCCGGCCCGGCCGCCGGACCGGCGCATGCAGAGTCTGTCGCCCATCCCGCATCGGCTTCGACGGCTGCTCCGAAGGCCACGCCATGAAGCTATGGCGCTGGATTGTCGGTTTTATCCTGGTCGCGGTGCTCGCGGCGTTCGCCTGGCATTGGGTAGCGGATGATCCGGGCTCGGTTCTGATACGGCTGCGTGGCACGACGTTGCAGATGACCGTCGTCAGCGCCGTGGTGATCCTGTTGCTCGCCTGGGCCGTCATCGCTGCGCTGGTCACGTTGATCCGCTGGCCCTTCGGTGCGCTGAACCGCCGTCATCGGCGACTCAGTCGTCGTCGGCTCGCCGATGGTCTCGTCGCGCTGATCGAAGGCCGTCACGGCGAAGCCGAGCGTGATCTGAATCGCGCGGCGCGCTACCCGTCGGTGCGTGGCCCCGCCTTGCTCGCGGCCGCCGAAGCCGCCGAGCGCCACGGCGAGTCGACGCGCGCTCTCGAAACACTCGATCAGGCGGCCCAGGAAACGCCGCGCGCCGCGCGCGTGTTACGCGCTCGCCTTCTTCGTCGCGCGGGTCGCCCCGCCGAGGCGGCGGCCCTGCTGGCGCCCGAAGCGAACAGTGGATCGCTCACGCCGTCCGGCTGGATCGAATACGCCGAGGCTTCGCTGGAATCCGGCGACGCGCGTAATGCCGTGCGCGCCCTCGATCCGTTACAGAAAAGCGGCGAACTCGGTGCGCGTGCGTTCGCCGAACTGGAAAGCCGGGCGGTCGCGGCGAACATCGCCAGCGCGCCCGATGGTGCTTCGCTCTCCACGCTTTGGTCGCAGTTACCGAAGGGCCAGCGCCGGCTGTCGGCTGCCGTCGATGCGTATGCGCGCCGTGCGTCGGGATTCGGCCAGAGCATGGCGGCCATGGACGAGATCGAAACCGCGCTGCGTCGCGAGTGGTCACCGACCCTCATCGCCACCTATGGCGGCATGGGCGCGGAGGATATGGAACAGCGGTTGCGGCGGGCGGAAGGCTGGGTGGATACACACCCGAACGATGCCGCGCTACTGACGGCCGTCGGTCGTATGTGCGTGCGTGCGCGTCTTTGGGGTAAGGCGAAGCCCTTCCTGGAACGTGCGCTTGCTATCGCGCCGAACGCCGACGCGTGGGAAGCCCTCGGTGATGTCTATGTCGGCGAAGCGCATCCGGAGCTTGCCCAGCGTTGCTACCGGAACGCGCTGGCGTTTGCTCGTGGTGAAGCCACCGAGGCGTTGCCTGAGGCGCGCAACCATCGCATCGACACACGAGTCACCGCGGTCGAAGAGCGCGACCAGCACGGGGTGCCGCGACTTTCACCGTAGGTCAGTCGCTGGTGGATCGGCCCCAGCCGTGAAAGTCCATGTAAACGGTGTTGCTCGCCACGTACTCGCTCTCGTCGTGGGGCGCGCCGTTTGCGTCGACACTGCCGCTCCCGGTAACGGGCTGCGTATATCGAATCGTGTAACGCCTCTCCGGAAGGAGGTCGTAGTCGACGGAAAGGTCCAGCGCATTGGTCAGCGTCTGTCCCGGATCGAGGCGGAGATAGAAGCTCGCCGGATCCCTTGCGTCGGTGGGGTTCTCCAGGCCCCTGAACCTCGGCCGGATGCCATGCTGGTCGACGATGGTGAACAGGGGGCGGCCGACATGACCATCGGGCGTCATCGGCGGAGTCAGAGCCTTCCTGAGGAACAGCGGTGATCGCCCACGATTGGTGAGCGTGATGACGATCCATCCCTTGCCCTGCCTGGCAGGGGCGACGGGCTCGGCGAGAGCGACTTGCAGATCGTTCGAGACCCTCCGGCCCATGGGTGCCGATGCCGCGGGAACCGAAGACCGCTCGGCAAGGGCCGGCCGATGGTCCAACGTGCCCTGATAGAGAGACGGACGAGTCAGGACACCGAGTGCGACGATGACCACGACGACCCAGACGGGGGCCGGTATGCGTAGGCGACGTTTCTTTACGGGCGTTTCGAGCGCCTGCCGCTCGGTTGCGGGTAACGCGTCGTAACACGACGCCCATTCCTGCTGGCGCGGGACCGTCAGGTACAGGCCCAGGTAAGCCGGAAACCGTCGAAAGTCGTCGCGGACTTCGAACCAGCGCCTGACGATCTGCGAGGGTAACGCGCCCTTTGACGCTTCGGCTCGCTCGATCAGGGAGAGCCTGTTCGCGCGAATGAGCGGGGGCAGGCCGGCCCAGGCCATGCGTTGCGATTCCACGGCATCGATCCACATGCCCTTCGGGCCGAGCGCCGCGAGGTGGCCGATCTCCTGCCAATGAAAATGTTGCGCGGCGAAGTCGAACACGTAGGCACGCTTGCGGAGCAGGCCTCTTGCGAGACGATCGATCAGAACGTCCTCGAATATTCCCGGCGCATCGATGTATTGCAGGCGAAGTTTTGCGGTACAGGCTTCCAGATCCTGCCGGATGTCCGACGCCTCGCCGTACGCGATGCGCGTGGCGAGCCAATCGATGAGTCGTATGGCCTCTTCCTGCGGATTGATCGCCACGACGGCCGGGAGCGGGCTCGCATCGTCGACCCGCGCCGGCTCCGGCTCTGGCTCCGCGGCAGGAGGAGGCGCTTCAACGTTGACGTCGACGATGTGGTCCTCGTCAGCCACCCAGGCGCGCGCTGCTTCGTAAGCCTCGCGTAATTGGGCAAACCCCGCCGGGTCGGTTGCCGGGTCGATCAGCTTGAGGCGAAGGGCGTAGGCGCGGCGTACCGAACGCTCGTCGGCGTGCAGGGGAAGCTGCAGCAGTGCCAGGAACCAGGGCATCGACATAAGGCTATTCCTTAGTCCGCCAGGTCGGGTGCGAAGTGATCGTTTGCCTCGATGCCTTGCAAGGCCTCGCGGAACAACGCGGCGTCGCGTGCGACAAGGCGCGGATCCTGCGTCGCCAGCACCTGCTCGAAGCGCAGGATCATCTGGCCCAGATGGTCGCGCGCCTGGTCGAGCAATTGTTCGTAGAGGCGTTCGGCACGCGCGAGCAGCGTGCGGTTCTCGAGCGTATCGCGTGGATGCACCTTGAGTGCCGCCAGCGCTTCGAGCCGTCGTGCGATCTCGTCGGGCCCCAGGCTTCCTTCATGACCTTCGATGACGAGGTGGCGCGTTTCCGACGTTGCAACGAGGGTGACTTCGACTTCGAGAAGGCCGTTGACGTCGTAAGTGAAGCGTACATCCACGCCCGCCGCATGGCCGGGACCAGGCGTGAGGGGCACGGTCACTTCGCCGAGCAGGATGTTGTCGCGAACCAGGCGCGACTCGCCCTGGTAGACATCGATGCGAAGGGACGGCTGGTTGGGGTCGACAGGCACGTAGCGCTGCACGCGACTGACCGGCACCACGGTGTTGCGTTGGATGATCGGCGAATAGAGGCCATCGGCCCGTCCGCCACCTTCGATATGACGCGAGACGGCGGTGCCAAGGGTGTACGGACACACGTCCGTCATCACCATCTCCTGGAGCGCCTTGTCCTTCATCTTCAGTCCGGCCTGGACCGCGGCACCGAGCGCGACCACTTCGTCCGGGTTGTGTCCCATGGCGGGGAAGCGTCCGAACATGCGCGTCGCCAGGGCGCGAATCATGGGCATTCGCGTCGCGCCCCCCGCGAGGACCACGTTATCGAGATCGGCGGCACGGATGCGAGCGTCGCGAAGCGAGCGTTCGATCGGGCGCCAGAGTCGCGTGAGTAGCGGCTGCGAGAGCTTCTCGAATGCTTCGTTATCGAGTTCGACGCGGGCCTCGTGGCCCTTCCAGGTGACGTCGAAGACCACACTTGCCTGGGTACCCAGTTGGCGCTTGGCCGCTTCCGCACGCGCCGTCAGACGTTGCATGAATACGGGGTCCGTACTCGCCGCGTCAGGAATGCCGTTCTGGAAAGCGAGGCCCGCGATCAGGGTGACGAAGTCTTCGCCACCGAGCATGTTGTCACCGGCGCTGGCGCGCACTTCCATCACGCCGTCGAACATTTCCAGGATCGAAACATCGAACGTGCCGCCGCCGAGATCGAAGACGAGGAACTGCGTCTCGCCCTGAGCGTCGTGGAGGCCGTAGGCCAGTGCGGCGGCGGTGGGCTCGTTGAGCAGGCGTTCAACCTTGAGGCCGGCGAGCTCGCCGGCGACACGAGTGGCCTTGCGTTGGGCATCGGAGAAGTAGGCCGGAACGGTAATGATGGCTTCGGTGATCGGGACGCCAAGCGTGGCCTCGGCGTCGGCTTTCAGCGAACGGAGGACGAGGGCGGAAAGCTCCTCTGCCCGATAGTCGCGATCACCAAGACGCACGGTCCGCGCACTGCCCATGTAGCGCTTGAAGAGCGAGGCGGTCTGCTCCGGATGGGTCTGCAGGCGTTCGCGAGCCGCTTCGCCCACCAGCACGCTGCCGTCCTGGTCGATCCCGACACAGGAGGGCGTGAGCATCCCACCCAGCGCATTCGGGATCAGGCGCGGAGCGCCGTCGATCCACGCCGCCACGAGGCTGTTGGTCGTGCCGAGGTCGATCCCCACGATCATGTGTCTGTTGCTCCCTGGTGCGGTTCGCGCTGCCGCTCTCAGGGCACGCCACGACGCTCCCGTGGATGGGAGCGTGGCGCGTTGGAGCCCCTTACAACGCGGTCAGATTCGCGTAAGCGTAAACCAACCACTTGCTTCCGGCATCCTCGAAGTTCACCTGCAGGCGCATATGGGCCCCGGCGCCCTCGGCGCTGACGACCGTGCCTTCGCCGAATTTGGGGTGGCTGACCCGCTGGCCGAGCGCGATGGGTGAGGCCTCCACCAGGGAACTGCTGCCGCCACCGCCTGAATACCGGTCGGCGTAGGCCGGTCGCGATACCTGTACGCGGGGGCGCAGTTCGTCGATCAGCTCCGGCGGGATCTCGCCCAGGAAACGCGAGGGCCGGGCCAACATCTCCGTGCCGTGCATGCGCCGCGACTCCGCGTGCGACACGTACAGGCGTTCGCGCGCACGGGTGATGCCGACGTACGCGAGACGGCGCTCTTCCTCGAGCCGGTTGTCTTCCTCGGTGGAACGCTGGCTCGGGAACAGGCCTTCTTCCATGCCGACAAGGAAGACGATGGGAAACTCGAGGCCCTTGGCCGAATGCAGCGTCATCAGCTGCACGCAGTCGTCCCATGCTTCACCCTGGCCCTCACCGGCCTCCAGTGAAGCATGCGACAGGAAGGCCGAGAGTTCGTTGAGGCCGGCGTCGACGTCTTCCGGGGTCATCTCGAAACGGCTCGCGACGTTGACCAGCTCGTCCAGGTTTTCGACGCGCGCCTCACCATTGCCACGCTTGTCGTTTTCGTAGAAGTCGCGCAGGCCGGTGTGGAGGATCGCGTGCTCGATCTGCTCGGCGAGACTCAGTGCCGTGGGCGATTCGTCACCATCGAGCCTGTCGTGGCCGCCGAAGGTGCGCGCGAGGTTGTCGACGAGGCCGATGAAAGCCTTGAGCGCATTCTTCGCGCGGCCTGCGAGGCCGCCAATGGATGCCTCCGTCAGCATCGCCTCCCACATGGAACTGCTATCGGTACGTGCACGCCGGCGCAGCTCGTCGAGCGTGCGGTCGCCGATGCCGCGCGGCGGCGTATTCACGGCACGCTCGAAGGCGGCATCGTCATGACGGTTCGATGCCAGGCGCAGGTAGGCCAGGGCATCCTTGATTTCAGCGCGTTCGAAGAAGCGCAGGCCACCGTAGACGCGGTAGGGCAGGTCGCGCTGGATCAGCTGTTCTTCGAAGTTGCGTGACTGCGCGTTGGAGCGGTAGAGGATGGCGCAGTCGCGTGCGTTCCCGGTTTCAGCGATGTGCTCGCGAATGCGCTCGATGACGAAGCGCGCTTCGTCCTGTTCGTTATAGGCGGCGTAAAGCGCGATGCGCTCGCCTTCGCCGCCATCGGTCCACAGCTGCTTGCCCAGACGGCCGCCGTTGCGCGAGATGACCGCGTTGGCCGCGTTGAGGATCGTCGACGTGGAGCGGTAGTTCTGCTCCAGGCGGATCGTCTTCGCACCGGCGAAGTCGTTGAGGAACTGCTGCACGTTTTCGACTTTCGCGCCGCGCCAGCCGTAGATGGCCTGGTCGTCGTCACCGACCACGAAGACCTGGCCGGTGCTGCCGGCGAGTACGCGAATCCACGCGTACTGCAGCGTGTTGGTGTCCTGGAACTCGTCGATCAACAGATAGCGCCAGCGATCCTGGTAGTGCTTGAGTACCTGTGGGTCTTTCAGCCATAGCTCGTGCGCACGCAGCAGCAGCTCGGCGAAGTCGACCAGGCCGGCGCGCTGGCATTGCTGTTCGTAGGCCTTGTAGATCTCGACGAAGGTGCGCGTGACCGGATGGTCGCGATGCTCGATCGCGTCCGGGCGCTTGCCTTCGTCCTTCCAGTTATTGATCTGCCAGCTGGCCTGACGCGGCGGAAAGCGTGCTTCGTCCAGGCCAAGTCCGGCGATGATCCGCTTGATCAGGCGTTGCTGGTCGTCCGAATCGAGGATCTGGAAACCTTCGACCAGGCCCGCCTCGCGCCAGTGTCGCCGGAGAAGGCGATGGGCGATGCCGTGGAAGGTGCCGACTGTCAGGCCCTGCGTGCCCCCCGGGATGATTCCGTCGAGGCGCGTACGCATCTCGCCGGCCGCCTTGTTGGTAAAGGTCACGGCGAGGATCGCCCACGGGGGCACCCGCTCGACCTGGGTCAGCCAACCGATACGGTTGATCAGRACACGGGTCTTGCCGGAGCCGGCACYGGCGAGGATCAGATAGTGCCCGGGCGGGGCGCTGACGGCCTCGCGCTGGGCGTCGTTGAGGGAATCGAGGAGATGGGAAACATCCATCCCCCCATTGTACCGGGTGGGGCTCAGTTCTTCCGGGAGAATCCGGCGACGGCAACGATGCCGCCCAGGACGATGCCGGCGATGCCTACCCACTGCGGAATCGACTTGTCGTGCGTAGCCTCGAGCTTGGCCGAGCCGATCGAGGCGACCGTATCGGTCTTCTGGTAGCTGCCGTTGCCCAGGGTGACCCACAGCCCGAGGCCGATAAGGATGACGCCGACGACGATGAGACCTGCGCGCATGGTGATTCCTCCCGTTAAGTGGCGCCGAGGATGCGGGTGTGAATGTGCAGGCGGTGTGGGCAAAAAAAACCCCGAGAGCCAGGGGAGCTCTCGGGGCGGGGTGGAAGACCGGAACCAGGGGAAGAACCGGTCCACCTTGAGGGGGCCTCTTAGGGAGGTGAGGCCCACCGATGGGACGCCGTTGCGTGCGTCCGAATATATAGACGTGCGGAACGAGGCAAAGTTGCATCATCGATGCAAAAAAAAATCAGCCCGCGTTCATGGGCTGATTTTTCAACGACTTGCCATTAAACGAAATGTACGACTAAACGGAAAACTTACGTTTGGACGGCCAAGTGCGGCCGGAAGCGCTTAGCGGGAGCTTAGTGTGCCTCGTCCCAGTTCGCCCCGACGCCGATATCCACCTGCAGCGGGACGCTCAGCGAGGCCGCCCCGGTCATATGCCGCTCGATACCTGCGCGCACGTCGTCGACGGCATCGGCGCGGACTTCGAAGACCAGTTCATCGTGCACCTGCATCAGCATGCGCACGTCATCGCGCGGTTCGATCCATGCGGAGACGGCGATCATGGCGCGCTTGATGATGTCGGCCGCCGTGCCCTGCATGGGCGCGTTGATCGCTGCGCGCTCGGCGCCGGCACGGAAGGCCTGGTTACGAGAGTTGAGGTTCTCGAGGTAGAGGCGGCGACCGAACAGCGTCTGGACGTAGCCATCGCGATGCGCCTGTTCGCGCGTGGCATCCATGAAAGCGCGCACGCCCGGGTAGCGCGAAAAATAGCGGCCCATGTAATCGGAGGCTTCGCCACGGTCCACGCCGAGTTGCTTGGCCAGGCCGAAGGCGCTCATGCCGTACATCAGGCCGAAGTTGATCGCCTTGGCCGCGCGGCGCTGGTTGGTCGTGACCTCGTCGGCAGGCACGCCGAAGACTTCCGCGGCCGTGGCGCGATGCACGTCGCCGCCCTGCTTGAACGCCTGGACGAGGCCTTCGTCGTTGGACAGGTGGGCCATGATGCGCAGTTCGATCTGCGAGTAGTCGGCGGCGACGATGCGCCATCCCTCCGGTGCAATGAAGGCCTGGCGAATACGCCGGCCTTCCTCGGTGCGGACCGGAATGTTCTGCAGGTTCGGATCGGACGAGCTGATGCGTCCCGTGGCGACGGCACCCTGGTGATAGCTGGTATGCACGCGGCCCGTGCGCGGGTTGACGATGCCGGCGAGCTTGTCGGTATACGTCGAGCGCAGCTTGGCGAGGCCGCGATACTCGAGGATCAGCCGCGGTAGCTCATGGGTTTCGGCGATGGCTTCGAGGGCTTCCTCGTTGGTCGAGGGCTGGCCCGTGGGTGTTTTGATCTTCGCCGCGAGCCCAAGCTCGTCGAACAGGACGGCCTGCAACTGCTTGGGTGAGTCCATGTTGAACTCATGGCCGGCGGAGGCATGGGCAAGCTGCTGCAGTTCGACCATGCGCTTGCCGAGCTGCTGGCTCTGCAGGCGCAGCACATTGGCGTCGATGAGTACGCCCGTGCGTTCCATCTTCGCCAATACCGGCACCAGCGGAATCTCGATGTCCGCGTACACCGCGCGCAGCGACGGCTCGGCTTCGAGCTTCGGCCAGAGAGCGTGGTGCAGGCGAAGCGTCACGTCGGCATCTTCGGCGGCGTAACGGCATGCGGTATCGCAGTCGACCTGCGAAAACGAGATCTGCTTGGCGCCCTTGCCGGCGACCTGCTCGTATTTGATGGTGGTGTAACCGAGATAACGCGTGGCCAGCGAATCCATGTCGTGGCGCGTCGCCGTCGCGTTGTAGATGTACGACTCCAGCATGGTGTCGTGCAACAGGCCCTTCACGTCGATGCCGTAGTGCGACAGAATGTTGATGTCGTACTTGCCGTGCTGCCCGACCTTCGGACGTGACGCGTCTTCGAAGATCGGCTTCAATGCGCCGAGCACGTGATCGCGCGATAGCTGGGCCGGGGCACCCGGATAATCGTGCCCCAGGGGAATGTAAGCCGCCTTGCCCGTTTCGACGGACAGCGATACACCGACGATATCGGCGAGCATCGCGTCGATGCTGGTGGTCTCTGTATCGAAGGCGATCAGCGGCGCGGTTTCGAGCTTTTCCAGCCACGCGGCGAAGCGGTCTTCGGTGAAGATCAGCTCGTACTCGCCTTCAGCGGAGAGCGAGGCGTCGAGGGGTGTGTCCGCGGCGGCAGGCCTGGCGCTGGCCGCCGCCGCCCCGGCGGTCGGTGCCGGCACGGTCGTCGCGGCGGCACTGTCCAGATCCTTCAGCGCGGCCTTGAAGTCATAGCGCGCGTAGAGCTCGCGCAACGCGTCGGTGTCGCGATCCCGCATGGCCAGCTGCGTGGGCCGGAACTCGAGCGGCACATCGGTACGGATGGTGACCAGTTCGCGCGACAGCGGCAGGCGTGGGATGGCCGCGCGCAGGTTCTCGCCGATCTTGCCGCCGACCTTGTCGGCGTTGGCGAAGAGGTTCTCGAGGTTGTGGTATTCGCCAAGCCACTTGGCGGCCGTTTTCGGGCCGCATTTATCCACGCCGGGCACGTTGTCGATGCTGTCGCCCATCAGGGTGAGGTAGTCGACGATCTGGTCGGGACGCACGCCGAACTTGGCGAACACGCCTTCCGCGTCCATCGTGGTGTTGGTCATCGTGTTGACCAGCAAGGTATGCGGGCCAACCATCTGTGCGAAGTCTTTGTCGCCGGTCGAGATGATCGTGTGGATGCCTTCCTCGGCCGCCTGGCGGGCGAGCGTGCCGATCACGTCATCGGCTTCCACCCCGGGGATGCAGAGGATGGGGAAACCCAGTGCGCCGACGATCTTCATCATCGGGTCGACCTGGGCGCGGAGGTCGTCCGGCATCGACGGGCGGTTGGCCTTGTACTCGGGGTAGAGGTCGTCGCGGAACGTGCGGCCCGGTGCGTCGCAGACGAAGGCGACGTAATCCGAGCCGGCCTTCATCGTCGTGCGCAACATATTGACGATGCCGAACAGCGCGCCGGTAGGCTCGCCGAAGGCGTTGGTCAGGGGAGGCAGCGCGTGGAACGCGCGATACAGGTACGACGACCCGTCAATGAGCGTGAGCGTAGGCATACCCCCGATTCTCTCATGGCCGAACAGCGGCCGTCCGTTCACGGGGAAAGCGGTGTCCGGCTTGCTATCCTCGTCACCCCGCACGGAGATTTCCCATGAACCGCACGCACGCCCTCGTTGCCGCGCTCGCCCTGGCCCTGGCGCTCCCCGTGGCCGCCCAGACCGCCACGGACCCGAAGCTGACGCCATTGCCACCGCCGCCGGGGCTCAACGATCCGGGCGTCAAGGCCGGCGAGCCGGACCGCTCCGGGCTGAAGCCCATCGAGCGGCCGGTGACCTACGACGAAGCTCAGGACGGCCGCACCACGCCGGCCACATCGGATGCCCAGGGCTCGCCCCGTTCTCCGGTCGCGCTGCCCTCGATGCAGGACAACGGTGGTACGGATGCGCGTGGCCAGGAACCTCCCCAGGTGACGATCCGTCAGCAGGGCGATGACCAGGTCCAGGAATACCGTTCCGGCGGCAAGTTGACCATGATCGTGGTGACGCCGAAGCATGGCGTGCCGCAGACCTATATGGCCGATCCCGACGGGAAGTTGCACGACCCCAAGAACGGGCCGGTCGATCCGGTTTATTACAAGGTCTATGAGTGGGGCGCGGCGCCCAAGCCCGTCGACACGAACTGAAGCCGGCTCAGCCGTCCAGTTCAGGGTAGTGGCGGAAAATGCCGGTCGTGTTGAACGGAATGCGTCGTTCCGAGGCCAGGTAGGTTGCGATGTTCGGTCGCTCCGCCACACGTTTCTGCAGATCGCGAAGCAGGGGAACCTTCTGCTTCGCCATGGCCTTGGGGAACGCATAGTCCAGGCCCGCCATGATCTGGAAAAACGAAAGGTCGACATAGGAATGCTGGCGTAGCGGGAACCTGCCGCCGCCACGCTCCACCGTTTTCTCGAAGTAGCCGAGGAACTTGGGAATGCGATGCTCGCGGAAGTCCTTCGAGCGCTCCCTGGCTTCCGCCTGCTGGTCTTCGTAGTAGAGCTCCGAGGCGACCGGGTGGTGCGTATCGTGCACCTCGGCCACCAGGTCGGTGATGGTCAGTTCGAGCTGGTGCGCATACACGCGCTTCGATTCGCTCTCGGGCACCAGGCCGTGGCGTGGCCCCAGGTACTGCAGGATATTCGCGACCTGCGCGATGACGAGCCGGCCGGAGGTGAGGAAGGGCGGCGCGAAGGGGATGGCGCCCCCGTGCTCGCCGTCGAGAAAGGATGTCATCACATCGTCGCCCTCGATGCGGGCAACATCCGTGTATTCGGCCCCTACGTCCTCCAGGCACAACCGCACGAACTCTCCGCGGCCCTGCAAACCTGTCCAGTAGTACAGCTGATAGCTCATCGCGTGCCTCCTGTCGGAAGGCGGCGATCATGCGTGGATATCGCTCACGCCAGCGTGAGCGCCACGTCGTGAAAGACGTTCCATACGGTCTGGGCTGGCGGAGAGAGCGATCGCGCGCGCCGTCGAAGGAGGGTGACCTCGCGGAAAACGTTGGGGGTCACGTCGACGGCGACGAGGCCGGGCCGCAAGGCATCGAGCGAGAGCGCAGGCGTGACCGTGATGCCCAGCTTCGCCTCCACCATGCGGAAGGCGGTATGGGGATGACCCACCTCCAACGCCACGTGCATCGGAAGGCCTCGCGTGGCGAACGCCGCGTCGATCAGCCGACGGGACCCCGAGGCATGGTCCAGGAGAATCAGCGGCTCGTGCTCGAGGGCTTTCCAGGTGACGTGGCGTTTCGCGGCGAAAGGATGGTCGGCACGACAGACCACGCGAAAGGGATCGCGCAGGAGGGTTTCGGCATCGAACTCTTCCGGTGTCGCGGGCTCCACGGTGAGCCCGAAGTCCACTTCGCCACCGCGTACGGCATCCAGCACCTGCGCCTGGCTCTGATCGCGCAGGATGATCTCGATCGCCGGGTGGTCGGTCGCGCATCGCGCGATGCACGGGGGGACCAGCCCGGCCGACAGCGTCGGGACGGCGGCCAGGCGCACGCGGCCGCGCAAAGGGTCGGACTGAGTCCGCACATGGGTCAGGACGCCGTCGAGCTCGTCGAGGACGCGCGCGGCGGCCTGCTCGAGATACCGTCCGGCTTCGGTTGGCACGACTTCGCGTGTGCTCCGGTCGAAAAGGCGCACGTCGAGTTCGGCTTCGAGGTCGGCAATCAGGCGGCTCACCGCGGGCTGCGTCAGGTGCAGGGCCTCTGCCGCGCGACGGAAATGCCGGTGGCTGGCCACGGCGAGGAAGGCGCGAAGCTGGCGCATTGAGACATTCATACGATTAATGTATCACCGGATCAGATAAAACGATTTGTCTTATGAGTCTCGGGCGCGTGCAATAGCACCCTCCCGTCTGCCCGCCGGTTATTCCCATGCGCCGCTTCCTGCCCGATGGCTTCACCCTTTCGCTGATCGCCACGGTGCTCTTGGCGAGTTTCCTCCCGTGTCGCGGTGTGGCTGCCCAAGGCTTCGGCGCGCTGACTGATGTCGCCATCGCCCTGCTGTTCTTCCTGCACGGGGCCAAGCTGTCGCGCGAGGCCGTCGTGGCAGGCATGACCCACTGGCGGCTGCATCTCACCGTGCTGGCGAGCACCTTTGTCCTGTTTCCCGTGCTGGGGTTGCTGCTGAAGCCCGTGCTATCGCCGTTGGTGTCGCCGGACCTGTACCTGGGTATCCTGTTTCTCTGCACGCTGCCCTCGACGGTGCAGTCGTCGATCGCTTTTACCTCGATCGCCCGGGGCAACGTGCCTGCCGCGATCGTGTCGGCGTCCGCGTCGAGCATGCTCGGCATCTTCATCACGCCGTTGCTGGTCGGGGTGATGATTGCCGGCACGGGGCAGGGCGGGCTGTCATGGCACGCGGTGGGCGCGATCGTGCTGCAGTTGTTCGTGCCCTTCGTGGCCGGACAGATCGCGCAGCGCTGGATCGGTGGCTGGGTACGCAAGCACGCCGTACTGCTCACCTTCGTCGATCGCGGTTCGATTCTTCTGGTGGTCTACACGGCCTTCAGCGCGGCGGTACTGCAGGGCCTGTGGAAGCAGTTGCCGCTGCCGGTGCTGGCCGGGCTGGTGGTCGTCAACGTGGTCTTGCTGGCCTGCGCGTTGCTGGCCACGCGCTACGGTGCCCGTGCACTGGGCTTTGCACGCGAGGACGAAATCACCATCGTGTTCTGCGGCTCGAAGAAGAGCCTGGCGTCGGGCGTGCCGATGGCCAAGGTGTTATTCGCCGGGCATCCGCTGGGGCTGATCGTGTTGC
The DNA here is from genome assembly GCF_056401535.1 of Luteibacter sp. P4_E6. Classification (NCBI taxonomy): domain Bacteria; kingdom Pseudomonadati; phylum Pseudomonadota; class Gammaproteobacteria; order Lysobacterales; family Rhodanobacteraceae; genus Luteibacter; species Luteibacter sp. P4_E6. The sequence goes on from NZ_JBFUJE010000029.1 coordinate 16,693, forward strand.
CGATCATGTTGTTCCATCAGATACAGCTGATGACCTGCGCGGTGCTGGCGCGCAGGTATGCGGTGCGGCGTGAGGCAGCGTTGAACCTGGTCGCGAGTACCCATCGCCGCTGAAGCGGCTCCCGCAAWGCGCTGCCTGCCTACGAAGCGGCGGTTGTGGGAGCCGATTCATCGGCGATTCCGCCAAGGCTCTTAATGGCGGAAGTGCCGAACGCCGGTAAACACCATTGCCATATCGTGCTCATCCGCTGCCGCGATCACTTCGTTGTCGCRCATCGATCCGCCCGGCTGGATCACCGCGCGGATGCCTGCCGCAGCGGCCGCATCGATACCGTCACGGAACGGGAAGAACGCATCGGAGGCCATGGCGCTGCCAGGCACCACGAGGCCGGCTTCCTCGGCTTTCAGGCCGGCGATCTTCGCACTGACCACGCGACTCATCTGCCCGGCACCGATGCCGACGGTGCGGTTGTCACGGGCGTAGACAATGGCGTTGGACTTGACCATCTTGGCCACGCGCCACGCGAACAGGAGGTCGTCCAGTTCGGCCGGTGTCGGCTGGCGTTTGCTGACGACCTTGAGCTCGTCGCGCTGCACCTGGCGATCGTCGGCTGTCTGCACGAGCAGGCCGGAACCGACACGCTTGATGTCGTGTGTGTTACGGCCGTCGCCCAGCGGGATCTCGAGCACGCGAACGTTGGCTTTCCTGGTGGCTTCCTCCACGGCACCGGCATCGACCACCGGTGCAATCAGCACCTCGACGAACTGGCGCTTGAGGATCACCTTTGCCGTTTCCGCGTCCAGCGGGCGATTGAACGCGATGATGCCGCCGAACGCCGACGTGGGGTCCGTGGCGTAGGCGAGTTCGTAGGCGGCGAGCGGGTYGGCAGCCACGGCGACACCGCATGGGTTCGCGTGCTTGACGATGACGCAGGCGGGCGCGTCGAACTGGCGTACGCATTCCCAGGCCGCATCGGCGTCGGCGATGTTGTTGAACGAGAGTTCCTTGCCCTGCAGCTGGCGGAACGTCGCCAACGTGCCTGGTGCCGGATACAGGTCGCGATAGAAGGCACCCGCCTGATGCGGATTCTCGCCGTAGCGGAGATCCATCATCTTCACGAAGCGCCCGTTCGACTGTTCGGGGAATGGCGCATGGCCCGCGACGGCGGTGTGGCTTTCATCGAGCGTGAGGCCGGAGAGGTAATCGCTGATCGCCGCGTCATAGTTGGACACGCGATTGAAGGCCGCCACCGAGAGCTTGAAGCGCGTGGCGCGCGAAAGACCGCCCTTGCCTTCGATCTCGGCCAGCGCGCCTTCGTACTGCRCGGGGTCGGTGAGGACGCCGACATCGTTCCAGTTCTTCGCCGCCGCACGCAGCATCGCAGGGCCGCCGATATCGATGTTCTCCATCGCGTCCTCCAGGGTGCATGCCGGGTCGGCCACGGTGCGTTCGAACGGATAGAGATTCAGCACGAGGAGGTCGATGGGGAGGATCCCGTGTTCGGCCATCACTGCGTCGTCGGTGCCTCGGCGGCCGAGCAGGCCGCCATGCACGCGCGGGTGCAGCGTCTTCACGCGGCCATCCATGATCTCGGGGAAGCCGGTGAGGTCACCGACATCGCGCACGGGGACGCCGGCGTCGCGCAGTGCTTTCGCGGAGCCGCCCGTGGACAGGATTTCGACATCGGCCGCGACGAGGCGTCGGGCGAGTTCAGTCAGGCCCTGCTTGTCGGAAACGCTGACGAGCGCGCGGCGGACGGTAACGAGATCGGGCGTGGGCATGGGCACTTCCGGGGAGGAAAGCGCTCCATTATAGCGGCCCTTTAGGAAATGCCGTGGGCGGCCAGCTTCTTGCGCAGGGTGGCACGATTGATGCCAAGCGCAACGGCAGCGCGGCTCTGGTTGCCTTCGTGGAAGGCGAGCACTTCACGCAGCAGGGGACCTTCCACTTCACGGATGACCAGCGCGTGCAGACCTTCGCCGCCTTCCGTATCGCCGATGTCCGCCAGATAACGACGGACGGTACGGCTGACGCATTCGCTGAGGGCACTCTGCATGGAGGTCTCGTTGGCGGCCTCGCCGGCAGTCAGTCTCACAGCGTTCAAGGCATTCCCCTCTCGCAGGCCGGGGTACGAATCCCCGGTCGGTTCTTTTCAGTATGGTCGCTTGGATTGCGACACGGCCACACCTTGAAGGGGTGTCGATCGTCGCGAAGGGAATCGAGTGTACTCGTCCCGGGAGGGGATGTGCAGGCTTGTAAAAAGAAATTTTTTCGAACGATCAGTCGAAGCTGAATGCGAAGGCGACCGCCCGCTGGCCCGGGTCTTGCACTTCGAACACCATCGCCGTGGTCGCGCCACCATCCAGTCCGTGCGCACGCGCCCCGGCATCGCCGACGTACTCCGCCGGTTCAAACCGGCGCATGGCCAGGCGCTGGCCATTGGCATCGGAAAGCACGATGGTGACGACGGGATAGGGCTGTGCGAACGACGCATCGTTTCGCACGCTTGCGGTAATGAGCAGGCCGTCACGCACGGCCGGATGCTGCTCGACATCGCGGGCGAGCAGGCGCAGGCGCGTGGGCGCCGCGACCAGGGGCAGGCGACACCCGACGACCGAGCAACCGGTTTGCAAGGCAGGGCCGATGGTCGGATCGGCGATGAGCGAGTCCCGCTTGGCCCAGGCGAGCTGGGCACCGAGGCCGAGCATCAGCGCCAGGCAGACCGTTACCCATATGGCGCCTTGCCAGGATCRCCGACGGCCCTTGGCGAACTTGGGCGTGAACGTCAGCTGCGAGAAATCTTCCGCGGCAGCTTCACTGTCAGCCGGGTCGCTGCCTGTCTCGTCGGGCGCTTGGGGCATCGGCCGTGGCCGGAACACGGCCACCTCGGCGAGGGGTGGCTCCTGGTCCAGAGCCCGTTCCGGCAGCCGCGTGAAGGGCTCCGGCGGCAACTGGTCGGCAAGCGTGCCGAGGGCGTTGAAGACGGCCTCGCAGTGCCCGCAGCGCACGCAGCCGCACGCGGGCACCAGAAGCTCGGCTTCCAGTTTGTAAACCGTGAGGCACTCGGGACACTGCGTATACATCGTTAGATCATAACGTGGGCGACCGGTAGAATCGTCGATCCGTCCACCGAATGGCCGTCCCGATGCCCTGGCTCGAACTCTCCCTGACGATCCGCGCCGCCGAGCAGCCTCGGGTCGAAACCGCCCTTGAAGACCTCGGCGCGCTGTCCATCACCCTGCAGGATGCCGATGCCGAAACGCCGGACGAAGAAGCCATCTTCGAGCCGGGCGTGGGCGAGCTTCCGTTGTGGAACCAGATCGTGTTGAACGCCTTGTTCGATGCCGACGCCGACAAGCGTGGCCTCACGGAGGCGATTGCGGATGACCTTCCCTTCATTGAGCCCACACAGATCACCTGGCGCGTCGTCGACGACCAGGACTGGACGCGCGCCTGGATGGATCAGTTCAAGCCGATGCCGTTCGGGCGGCGCCTGTGGGTCTATCCGTGGAACATCGAACCGCCGGTGGAGGGGGACATCGTCGTCGTGCGTCTCGACCCCGGCCTGGCGTTCGGTACCGGAACGCATCCGACCACGGCGATGTGCCTGGAGTGGCTGGACGGGCAGCAGATGGCCGACAAGCTGGTCCTCGACTACGGCTGTGGCTCGGGCATCCTCGCCATCGCCGCGTTGAAGCTGGGTGCCGCCCGCGCGGTCGGCATCGACAACGATCCGCAGGCGTTGATTTCCTCGCACGACAATGCGGAACGCAATGGCGTGCATGCGGATCTGGCCGTCTATCTGCCGGGTGAGGCACCGACCGAGCTTGCCGACGTTCTCGTCGCCAATATTCTCGCTGGTCCTCTGGGTGAGCTCGCACCGACGTTCGCTGCCGCGATCAAGCCCGGTGCGCCGTTCGCGCTGTCGGGCATCTCCACGGCCAGCACGAAGAGCTCCTCGTGCGCTACGCGGAATGGTTCGAGGATCTCGAGGTGCGCACACTCGAGGATTGGGTGCGCATCAGTGGGCGTCGTCGCAGCTGAGGCGGATAGCTCGCTTTGCGAGCTCATGTTTTTAGCGGCGTTCGCCGCCTCACGCTTGCGGGTGCGTTGGGAGCCGCGAGGGGCAAGGCCCTTGGGGCCGCGGCGCGGCTCTTCGAGACGGGC
>NZ_JBFUJE010000030.1:0-20722 GCF_056401535.1 Luteibacter sp. P4_E6
GGCATGCTTTCGCACCTCGCACTCGCGCATGGCTCGCCTTCGGCCTCGCGGGTGGCTCGGCTTTGCCATCGCTCTCTACACTTGGGCGTCTCGCGGGGAGACCTTGGTGCCCACCCTCGAGGCGAGTTCCGCACAAGTGGAGCGGCCGTAGGCCAGTTAGATACATGGGCCGCGTGAGCGGCCTTTCCTTTGCGAACGCGGAGGACGTGTCTGAGCAGCGAGGGTGGGCACCAAGGTCTCCCCGCGAGACGCCCAAGTGTAGAGAGCGATGGCAAAGCCGAGCCACCCGCGAGGCCGAAGGCGAGCCATGCGCGAGTGCGAGGTGCGAAAGCATGCCCCGCCCGAACGCCGAACACCCGGATCCCGGTAATCCGCGAAGAACCTAAAAAAAACCCGCCTTTCGGCGGGTTTCTTGTTATCAGCTCAGCTGACCGTGGCAGTGCTTGTACTTCTTGCCCGAACCACAAGGGCAAGGATCGTTACGTCCGACTTTGGGGCCGTCGTTGAGTACAGGTGCGATCACCGGTTCGGCCGCCGCGGTGTCACCACCGATACCCATCGGCTGGGCATCGGCGTGCTGGAACTGCAGGCGCTGCCCTTCGGCGGCACGCTGCTGCTCGGCTTCCATCGCGGTGACTTCGTCTTCGCTGCGGATGCGGATGCGCGCGAGCATCTGGACCACTTCACTCTTGATGCGATCGAGCATTTCGGAGAACAGTTCGAACGACTCGCGCTTGAACTCCTGCTTCGGCTGTTTCTGCGCATATCCGCGCAGGTAAATGCCCTGGCGCAGGTAGTCCATGCTCGCCAGATGCTCCTTCCAGGCGTTATCGACGACCGAGAGCATCACGTGCTTCTCGAGCGAGCGCATGGTTTCGGCACCGACCTGGACTTCCTTCTCCGAGAACAGCGCATCCACCGCGRCACGCACGTGCTCGAGGATGGCTTCCGCGTCGACGTCCTTCTGGCCTTCGACCCAGTGCGGCAGGTCGATGCGAAGGTTGAGCTCGCTGGCCAGCTCGCGGTCGAGGCCGGCGATATCCCACTGGTCGTCGATGCTGTCGGCGGGCACGTACTTGCGCACGAGTGCCACCACGACATCCTGGCGGATGTCGACGATCATGTCGGAGATGTCGTCGATTTCGAGAAGTTCGTCGCGCTGCGCGTAGATCACCTTGCGCTGGTCGTTGGYGACRTCGTCGWATTYSAGRAGGTTYTTGCGGATGTCGAAGTTGTGCTGCTCGACCTTGCGCTGCACCTTTTCGATCTGGCGCGTGATCAGGCGATCCTCGAGGGCCTCGTCTTCCTTCATGCCGAACATCTGCATCCAGCGGCCGATACGCTCGCCGCCGAAGATGCGCATCAGGTYGTCCTGCAGSGACAGGTAGAAACGCGAGGAACCCGGATCGCCCTGGCGACCCGAACGACCACGCAGCTGGTTGTCGATACGACGCGACTCGTGACGCTCCGTGCCGACGATATGCAGACCGCCTGAAGCAAGCACCTGATCGTGGCGCTTCTTCCACTCTTCGCGGGTCTTCTGGCGATCGGCGTCGGTTGCCGTTTCGGGCAATGTGGCCAGCAGGGCCTCGAGGCTGCCACCGAGCACGATGTCCGTACCGCGACCGGCCATGTTGGTGGCGATGGTGACCGAGCCTGGCGCACCCGCCTGGGCCACGATGTGCGCTTCGCGCTCATGCTGCTTGGCGTTGAGCACTTCGTGCGGAATCTTTTCTTTCTTCAGCAGACCCGACACGAGTTCGGACACGTCGATGGACGCGGTGCCGACAAGCACCGGCTGACCGCGCCCGAAGCAGGCCTTGATGTCGTCGATGACTGCCTTGTACTTGGCATCCGGACCGAGGAACACGGAGTCCGGGTTGTCCACGCGAATCATCGGCTGGTGCGTCGGGATCACTACCACTTCCAGGCCGTAGACGGTCTGGAACTCGTAAGCTTCCGTGTCGGCCGTACCGGTCATGCCGGCCAGCTTCTTGTACATGCGGAACAGGTTCTGGAACGTGACCGTCGCCAGTGTCTGGTTCTCGCGCTGGATGGGCACGCCTTCCTTCGCCTCGACCGCCTGGTGCAGGCCATCGGACCAGCGACGGCCTGCCAGCGTACGGCCGGTAAACTCGTCGACGATGATGACTTCGCCATCGCGGACGATGTAGTCGACATCGCGCTGGTAGATCGCGTTTGCACGCAATGCCGCGTTCATGTGGTGAACGACAGCCAGGTTCTTCGAATCGTAGAGACCGCTGTCCGGCTCGATGACGCCGGCTTCGCGCAGCAACTGCTCGGCGTGCTCCATGCCCTCTTCGGACATGTGTACCTGCTTGCCCTTTTCGTCGACGAAGTAGTCGCCACCGGCGTCTTCCTTCTCCTGGCGAGAAAGACCCGGAACGATCTTGTTCACGGCGATGTAGAGCTGCGGGGAGTCTTCGGCGGGACCGGAGATGATCAGCGGCGTACGCGCTTCGTCGATCAGGATCGAATCGACCTCGTCGACGATGGCGTAGTGCAGGCCGCGCTGATTGCGCTGTTCCTTGCTGAGCGCCATGTTGTCGCGAAGGTAGTCGAAGCCGAACTCGTTGTTCGTACCGTAAGTGATGTCTGCCTGGTACGCGCTGCGCTTGTCGGCGTGGTCCATGCCCGGGTAAACGACACCGACCGTAAGGCCGAGGAAGTTGTACAGGCGGCCCATCTGCGCGGAGTCGCGTCGTGCCAGGTAGTCGTTCACGGTAACGACGTGGACGCCTTTACCTTCGAGGGCGTTGAGATAAACCGGCAACGTGCCGACCAGCGTCTTGCCCTCACCCGTGCGCATTTCGGCGATACGCCCACCGTGCAGCACCATGCCGCCAATGAGCTGCACGTCGTAGTGGCGCATGCCAAGCGTGCGCTTTGCCGCCTCACGGGTGACCGCGAAAGCTTCGGGTAGCAGGGCGTCTAGGGTCTCGCCGGCAGCGAGACGCTGACGGAAGTCGTCGGTCTTGCTCCGCAGCGCGTCGTCGGAAAGCTTTTCGAATTCCGGCTCGAGGGCGTTGATGCGCTTGACCGTCTTGGAGAGGTCACGCAGCACCCGCTCGTTACGGCTGCCGAAAATACTCGTCAGTGCACGATTGAACATCGATCATCCGGATCTGAAACGAAAAGGGCTGCCGGAAGGCGCTAAGCCGACCGGCACGAAGGGACGATCATACTACGGGCGTCCCCGGCTTTCCTCGGGGTGGCGACTGGCGTGCCCGGATTCAAGCCCGGTCAGCGATGACTCTTCACGAAGGCGAGCGGATTGACGACCCGATCGTGGTACCAGACCTCGAAATGGACGTGCGAACCGGTCGAACGGCCGGTGGACCCGGCTTTGGCGATCACGTCGCCTACCCGGACACGTTGGCCCGGATGCACGACCAGCGCGCTGTTATGGGCGTATCGGGTCATGTAACCGTTGCCATGGTCGATTTCGATGACGTCGCCATAGCCATTGCGCTGACCCGCGAAAGTGACCATGCCCTCAGCCACGGCCGTCACCGGCGTACCTGTCGGCGCGGCGATGTCGATGCCCGTGTGGCGCGCGCTATGCCCGCTGAACGGATCGGGGCGGCCACCAAAATAGGAAGAGATGTAGCCATTGACCGGCATGCCGGTCGGTCGAAGGCTGGATTCGATGCTGCGGTCCATCAGCAGGTCGCGCAGCGCTTCGAGCTGGGCCTGCTGGGCGTCGAACTGGCCGGAGAGGTGGTCGATGCTCTTTCCGAGCGTTTCGGGAAGCGCATAGGCGCTGGTATCGGGGCCATTGCTGACCTCGAGGCCGCCCTGGCCGGGCTCCTCGTCGAAGTTGAACTCGCCGTCATCCAGCTTGCCGGCCTGGGTCAAGCGCTCGCCGAGCGCGTTGAGGCGCACCGACTGGGCCTGGAGCTGGCCCAGCTTGACCGCCAGGGCGTCGAGATCGCGCTGGGCGTCGCGCTTGATCGCGGCCACCTGGGCGCTCTGGTCGCCGACCTGCGCTTGCAGGCCATCCAGATGACCCAGCGCGCGATCTTTCGGACTGGCGACCACCAGAGCCACCGCGGCGCCAACCCCGGCAATGCCGATAAAGCCAGCCAGGGCCATCGCCGTCACCTTGCAGCGCATGCGCCGGCAGGTGAGATCCAGCGTTTTCGGCCCTTTCTGGCCACGAGACACGAGTATGATCTGCATACGTTCCACATCGAATAGTTGAAGCCGGTCCATGCCACCGCCGTACCAACCGACCCGTCGATCCACCCATGGACTGAAGTCCATCTCGGAATTCGGGCCTGTCGCGTCGCTGGCCAAACGGGCCCGCGAACTCGACACGTTGGACCGCCAGCTGCGCGCGACGCTGCCTCAACCGCTGCGCGACAACGTCCGCTTCGCGGACCTGCGCGACGGTCGGCTCGTCTTCCTTGCGCCCTCCTCGGCCTGGGCCTCGCGGGTACGCCTTTACCAGACGCAGATCCTCGAGGCCGCCCGCGCCATCGGCGCGAAAGCCAGTTCGGTTGCCGTTAAAGTGGCCCCCCTACCGGTCGAGGAAGTCATTCCCGACCGACATAAACCGCTTTCCGCGTCAGCTGCCCGCCATCTGCGAGCCGCTGCAGCGTCACTCTCCGACCCCACGTTGCGAGATCTGTTCCTGAAACTGGCCTCCGAGGCCGAAAATTCAGATTAATTCTATACTTACGAGCCAAAAGCTCGATCCGTAAGCAGCACCGGATCGGACGGAGCGGCAAACTTTATAGCACGCATATTCCCTATGAACACCTAAAATGGACGTAAAGTTCACAGGGCCGTGACGGCTGTCACGCGGTCGCTGGCGTCCGAAGCGTTGGCTGGGGCGGGGTCTTCTTCGGCCTCGCGGCTTCGCGTTTGCACGGCTCGAGTGGCGTCGAGCAACCGCTTGCAGCGATGAAGCTCAACGCATCTCGTGTGTAGGAGCCGATTCATCGGCGAACCCTCGACGGTGCTATCGCGAACGAGGCTGTGCGTTGAATTGCGCCGGCGTCTAACCGCTCGGCCCATCACTACAAGGCCTCATTCGCAGATTCGACTGCCAGAGGGTTCGCCGATGAATCGGCTCCTACACACCAAGCCGCCGCGTCGTGGGTGGCACCCGCCGGCTCTCGCGACGCCGCGCGAGCGCCAAACGCGAGGCCGAAGGCGAACCCGCATACGCGCGCGAAGACCCATAAAAAAACCGCCTCGAGGGCGGCTTTTTCCTGTGTCGAGCGCCCCGAAAGGCCGTGCCTTAAACCGCGTGGGCGGGCTGGGCGTAGGAGATCGGCGCCTTGGCCGGGTCCTTGAAGCTGACTTCTTCCCAGGCGGTGACATCGGCCATCAGGCTGCGAAGGAGCTTGTTGTTGAGCTCGTGACCGGACTTGTGCGCGGAGTACGCGCCAATGAGGCTGTGGCCCAGCATGTAGATGTCGCCGATGGCGTCGAGGATCTTGTGCTTGACGAACTCGTTGTCGTAACGGAGGCCGTCTTCGTTGAGCACGCGGTAGTCGTCCAGCACGACAGCGTTGTCCATCGAGCCGCCGAGCGTGAGATTGCGCTCACGGAGCATCTCGATGTCACGCATGAAGCCAAACGTGCGGGCACGGCTGACTTCCTTGACGAAGGACGTGGTCGAGAAATCCATCTCGGCCTGGGAATTGCGCTTGTTGAACAGCGGGTGGTCGAACTCGACCGAGAAACCCACCTTGAAGCCGTCGAATGGCTCGAGCTTGGCCCACTTGTCACCGTCCTGGACGATGACCGGCTTGCGAATACGAATGAAGCGCTTGGCGGCTTCCTGCTCCTCGATACCCGCGGACTGGATGAGGAACACGAACGGACCGGCGCTGCCGTCCATGATCGGCACTTCGGGAGCGGAAAGGTCGACATAGGCATTGTCGATACCAAGCCCGGCCATGGCCGAGAGCAGATGCTCGACAGTGGACACGCGAACGCCATCCTTGATCAGCGTGGTCGAAAGACGCGTATCGCCGACGTTCTCGGGACGCGAATGGAGTTCGACGGGCGGATTCAGGTCGGTGCGACGAAACACGATGCCGGTGTTCGGCGCCGCGGGACGAAGCGTCATATACACCTTGTCGCCGGTATGAAGACCGACGCCAGTGGCGCGAATGATGTTCTTGAGCGTGCGCTGCTTAATCATATTGGGTCAAACCTTAGCCGGCAGCAGCCTTAAGTGGCGAATAGGCTAACACAGTCTTAACCTCGGGCTAGATGAACTGAACGGGCCAGTCTTGCACCGCTTCACTCTTCCTTCAGCATCGGACGCAAGTCATTCTCATTTGGCTTGCGACTGAAACCACGGTCATTCAAGTACTTGAAAAACCTGGCCGGTTTCTCCCGTCGACAGGGCAACGCTCCGCCGCCCGGACGGGATCGGCGGCGGAGCGTCGGGCTACCCGGCATCGTGCCGGGCCAGCCTCACGTTTTCCTTAACGTGCCATTAGGTACGTGTCGAGACAGTCAATCTGCCTGGCGGCGCAGGAACGCCGGGATGTCCAGGTAGTCGATCGTCGGCTCGGCACCCTTGGACGGCGCCGGCTCCGAACGCGTCGACGAGACGACGTCGGGCTGCGCGTAGTCGACCACCTCGTTGCCCGTACCCGTGCGCAGCACGACCGGACGCGGACGCTGGCGCATTTCCACCTGCTGCTGAACCGGCTGGCGAATCGGCTGCTTCGACGCCACGCCCGCACGATTCAGGCCCGTGGCGACGACGGTCACGCGGACATCGTCCTGCATGTCCGGGTCGAGCGAGGTGCCGATGACCACGGTCGCGTCTTCCGAGGCGAAATCGTGGATCACCCGGCCGATCTCGTCGAACTCGCGCATGGTCAGGTTCGGACCGGCGGTGACATTGACCAGGATGCCGCAAGCGCCGGCAAGGTTCACGTCCTCGAGGAGCGGGTTGTTGATGGCGGCCTCGGCGGCAGCCTGCGCGCGGTCGTCGCCGCGAGCCGTGCCGGAGCCCATCATCGCCATGCCCATCTCGCTCATCACGGTACGGACGTCGGCAAAGTCGACGTTGATCAGGCCCGGGGCCGTGATCAGATCGGCGATGCCCTGCACGGCACCCTGAAGCACGTCGTTGGCGGCCTTGAAGGCGTTGAGCAGGGTGACTTCGCGACCGAGCACCGAAAGGAGCTTTTCATTCGGCACGGTGATCAGCGAATCGACGTGCTGCGACAGGTCTTCGATGCCCTTGAGGGCGACCTGCATGCGGCGACGGCCTTCGAACGGGAACGGCTTGGTGACGACCGCGACCGTAAGGATGCCCTTTTCCTTCGCCAGCTGGGCGACGACCGGGGCCGCGCCCGTACCGGTACCGCCACCCATGCCCGCGGTGATGAAGACCATGTCGGCGCCTTCGAGCATTTCCTCGATGCGCTCACGGTCTTCCAGCGCGGCCTGGCGGCCGACTTCCGGATTGGCGCCCGCGCCCAGGCCCTTGGTGACGTTGCCACCGAGCTGGAGGTGCGTACGCGAGTTGCAGCTCTTCATGGCCTGCGCGTCGGTATTGGCGACGACGAACTCGACGCCTTCGATATTGGAGTTGACCATGTGCGCCACGGCGTTACCGCCACCGCCGCCCACGCCGATGACCTTGATGACCGCGTTCGGTGCCAGCTTTTCGATGAGTTCAAACATTTCCCGTCCTCCGCAGAACTTTTAGTTTTTATGGTTTATGTCCCACGTCCGACTCCTGTCGGCCATGGGTTGCGGGCCATCCTCTTGCCCCGGCGCCCCCCTTCCATCGGGCACCGACAATCCGGTTTCTACTTAGAAATTCTTGGTGAACCAGCTTCGGAACTTCTCGACCACACTGCCGACGTTGCCGACGGCGGAACTCGTGTTACGCGATGCGCCACTGGACCGCGAACCGTGCAGAAGCAGGCCCACGCCGGTCGAATGCAGCTCGCTGGATACGACATCGCCCAGACCCGACACGTGCTGGGGCACGCCGATGCGGACCATCTTGTGAAAAATTTCTTCGGCCAGCTCGAGCGCGCCTTCCATGCGCGACRCACCGCCGGTGAGCACGATGCCGGCAGCGACGAGGCTCTCGTAACCCGAGCGGCGCAGTTCGTCCTGCACCATCTCGAAGATTTCCTCGTAGCGCGCCTGCACCGACTGCGCGAGCGCCTGGCGCGCGAGACGACGCGGCGGGCGATCGCCGACGCTCGGCACCTGGATCGTTTCTTCCGCGTGCGCGAGCTGGGCGAGCGCACACGCGTACTTGATCTTGATCTCTTCGGCGTGAGCGGTCGGTGTGTGCACGCCGTAGGCGATGTCGTTTGTCACCTGGTCGCCACCGACCGGCAGCGACTTGGTGTGGCGGATCGCACCCTGCGTATAGATGGCGATATCGGTGGTGCCGGCGCCGATGTCGACGAGGCAGACGCCGAGCTCGAGCTCGTCTTCGGTCAGCACGGCCTTCGCGCTCGCGACGGCCGCCGGAACCAGCTCGTCGACCGAGAGGCCACAGCGCTGGATGCACTTGGAGATGTTCTGCACCGCGCTGGCCGCACCAGTGACCAGATGCACGCTGGCTTCCAGGCGCACGCCACTCATGCCGACCGGGTGGCGGATGCCATCCTGGCCGTCGATGCGGTATTCCTGCGATTCCTTGTAGAGCACCTTGCGGTCGGCCGGGATCGCCACTGCGCTGGCGGCTTCGAGCACCTGCTCCAGATCGGCGGCCGTCACTTCACGGTCGCGGATGGCTGCGGTGCCGTGCGAGTTGCGCGTTTCCAGGTGGCTGCCCGAGATGGACGCGTAGACCGAGCGAATGTCACAGCCGGCCATCAGCTCGGCCTCTTCGACCGCGCGCTGGATGGAGTGCACCGTCGATTCGATGTCGACCACCGAGCCGCGCTTCATGCCGCGCGACACATGGGTGCCGATGCCGATGATCTCGATCGGTTCACCCGGCTCGTATTCGCCGACGATCGCGACGACCTTCGACGTTCCGATGTCGAGGCCGACGACGAGCTGTTTGTCGTTCTTGTTTCTCATGGTTTAGCTCAGCTTCCGACCTTGGGTGCGGCCGTGGTTTCCGATTCCGGCCACCGGATGGCGAATCCGTTGGTGTAACGAAGGTCGGCATAGGCGAAACCGCCACGCCGACCGGCGACAAGTTGTGGGTAGACATCGAGGAAGCGGGCGAGGCGACGGTCGGCCTGGTCACGGTCGCCGATGACGATCTCAGCGCCGCTTTCGGTGGTGACGCTCCAGCTGCCGCGTTCGCTCAGGCTCACGCCGACAATGGCGAGCTGCGCCCTGCCCTCGAAAGCCTTTTGGGCCTGCGCGTAAAAACTCACCACTTCGGCGAGGCGGGAATCCGGGCCGCGCAGGCGCGGCAGGTCGCCCATCTGGTCGGCGCCCGGAGCATCGAAGACGAGGCCCTGGCGGCTGATCAGGCGGTCCTCGTTCCAGCGCGCGAACGGCTGACGTTCGTAGATGCGCACCAGCAGGGTATCGGGCCAACGCTTGCGCACCTCTACCGATTCCACCCACGGCAGCGTACCGATCGCGTGGCGCACGTCTTCCAGATCCGTTGCGAAGAAGCCCTTGCCCAGCCGAGGCAGCACGGCGCTGCGGATCTGTTCGGCGCTGACATGCGCGAACTCCGCCTCGACCTTGATGTTCGTCACCGGCCAGCGACCGGCGGCGAACCAGCCCTGCATCACGCCGACCACGGGCAGTACCACCAGCGTAATGGCGATACCCCAGGCGACGATTCGCGTGGCGGCGGCTCCCTTCATGCCTTCGCACCCTCCCGTTCCATGGAGGTTTCGAGGACGCGCCAGCAGAGGGCCGGATAATCCAGGCCCGCCACGGCGGCGGCTTTCGGGACGAGCGAATGCGAGGTCATGCCCGGCGCGGTATTCACTTCGAGCAGCCAGTTCTTGCCATGGCGGTCGCGCATCACGTCGACGCGACCCCAGCCGAAGCAGTCGAGCGCATCGAATGCGGTCAGCGCGAGGGCGCGCATCTCGTCTTCGGCAGTCGCGGTGAGGCCGGGCACGATGTACTGCGTGTCTTCGGCGACATACTTGGCGTTGTAGTCGTAGTACTCACCCTTCGGCACGATCTTGATCGTCGGCAGGACGTCACGGCCGAGGATGCCGACGGTGAATTCGCCACCCTCGCTGCCGTCGCCTTCGATCAGCGTCTCCATCAGCATGTCGCCGGGATACTTACGCGCCAGTTCCACGGCGGCGTCGAGGCCGGCTTCGTCGAACACGCGCGTCACGCCGACGCTGGAGCCTTCCCATGCGGGTTTCACGATAAGCGGGAAGCCCACCTCACGCGCCGCGGCATGCACGTCGGCGCCACGAGGTAGCGCACGGAACTTCGGCGTCGGCAGACCGAGCGCAATCCACACCTGTTTGGCGCGGACCTTGTCGAGCGACAGCGCGGACCCGAGCACACCGGAACCGGTGTAGGGAACACCGAGCGACTGCAGCGCGCCCTGGAGCTCGCCGTTCTCGCCGCCAGCGCCGTGAAGAATATTGAACACGCGCGCGAAGTGGCCGGCGCGTACCGCGTCGAGCAGGGCCGGAATACCGTCGATGGCATGGGCGTCCACGCCACGGGAGCGCAGCGCTTCCAGCACGCCTCGACCGGAATCGAGCGAGACGTCGCGTTCAGCCGAATTGCCGCCCATCACCACGGCGACACGGCCGAAGTCGGCGGCATCGGTGATCAGGCGGGGGAAACGTGTGTCATCCATTACTTGTTCGTCCTCAGGTGGCCGGCATTACCCAGCTCGACGGCTGCCGCGCCGATGTCGCCAGCGCCGAGCAGCATGATCAGGTCGTTGTCGCGCACCAGCGCGGACAACGTGTCGCGCAGATCGCGCGGATGGTCGACCAGCACCGGGTCGGTCTTGCCGCGCGCGCGGATGGCACGGGCCAGGGCTTTACCATCGGCTCCGGCGATCGGGGACTCACCGGCCGGGTAGACCTCGGTGAGCACGAGCACGTCCACTTCAGCCAGCACGTTGGCGAAGTCGTCGAGCAGGTCACGTGTGCGGCTATAGCGATGCGGCTGGAACGCGACCACGAGGCGACGGTCCGGCCAGCCGCCACGGGCGGCGGCGAACACGGCAGCGAGCTCGCGCGGATGGTGGCCGTAGTCGTCGACCAGCAGGGCCTTGCCACTGTCGAGCTCGACTTCGCCGCGACGATGGAAGCGACGGCCGACACCCTCGAAGCGGGCCAGCGCGCGCGCGATGGCTTCGGCTTCGACGCCGAGCTGCCAGCCCACCGCGGCGGCGGCGAGCGCGTTCTGCACGTTATGCCGGCCGGGGAGATTGAGCGTGACCGGCAGCGTGCCGGCCATACCCGGCAGGTGCAGGTCGAAATGCATCTCGAAACCGACCTGGCGCACGTTGGTCGCCGTGACGTCGGCACCCGGCTTGTCGATCGCATAGGTCAGCATGCGACGCGAGGTGTCCTGCGCAAGCAGGGCCGTTTCCTCGTCGTCGATGCACAGCACGGCCATGCCGTAGAACGGCAGGCGATGCAGGAAGTCACGAAAGGCTTTCTTCACCTGGGCGAAATCGCCGTTGTAGTTCTCGAGGTGATCGGCGTCGATATTGGTCACGACGGCCATGACCGGCGAGAGCATCAGGAACGAGCCATCCGATTCGTCAGCCTCAGCGACCAGGTACTGACCGGTGCCCAGACGCGCATTGGCGCCGGCGGCATTGAGCTGACCACCGATGACGAAGGTCGGATCGTAGTCCGCTTCGGCAAGCACGCTGGCAACCAGGCTGGTGGTGGTCGTCTTGCCGTGCGTTCCGGCGATGGCGATGCCCCGACGGAAGCGCATGAGTTCACCGAGCATTTCCGCACGCGGCACCATGGGCACGCGCGCGGCCTGCGCAGCGACGATCTCGGGGTTGTCCTGACGGATCGCACTCGAGGTGACAATCACATCGGCACCATCGATGTTCGCGGCGCTATGACCGATGTGGACTTCCACACCGAGCTTGGCCAGGCGTTCGGTCGTGGGCGACGGCGCACGGTCGGAACCGGAAACGCTGTAGCCGAGGTTCTTCAGCACTTCGGCAATGCCGCTCATGCCGACGCCGCCCACGCCGATGAAGTGGACACGGCGGAACGAAGTCATGAAATCATCGTGAGCGCGCAAACGACCGGGCGTCATGCGGAAACCTCCATGCAGTGACGTGCAATCGTTGCTGCGGCGTCGGGCTTGGCCAGCGTACGGGACGCATTGGCCGCGGAAAGGATGTGTTGGCGGTCGCCGAGCATGGTGGCGAGCAGCGTGGCGATCACCTCGTCACCTTCGGGGGAAGCAGCGAGGGAGTCCGGGAGCAGCAACGCACCGCCGGCGTCGACCATCGCACGGGCGTTGACCGTCTGGTGATCGTCAACCGCGTGCGGGAACGGCACGAGCAAGGCTTCGAGGCCGGCGCCGCAGAGTTCGGCCACCGTCAGCGCGCCAGCGCGGCACACGGCGAGATCGGCCCACTCGTAAGCGCCAGCCATGTCTTCGATGAAAGGCACGATGTTGGCGTTGGTGATGCCTGCGGATGCATAAGCGCCGCGGGCTTCCTCGAGGCCGCGTTCACCGGTCTGGTGCACGACCTCGGGCTCGCTGGCGGCAAATTCGGGCTTGGTGCGCATGAAGGCCAGCGCCTTGGGCACCGCGAGGTTCAACGTCCGCGCGCCGAGGCTGCCACCCAGCACCAGCAGGCGCGGACGACCATTGCGGTCAGCCATGCGCTGGTCGGGAGCCGGCAGGGCGGCGATTCGGGCGCGCACCGGGTTACCTACCCACTCGCCGTTCGGCAACACGTTGGGGAAACCCGTGAGTACCTTCTTCGCGAACGCGGCGAGCTTGCGGTTCGTATAACCGGCGACCGCGTTCTGCTCGTGCACGACCAGCGGGATGCCTAACAGACGCGCGGCGATACCTGCCGGTCCGGCAACATAGCCGCCCATGGAGAGCACGCAGCGCGGACGCAACCGGCGCAGCACTTTCAGCGAGGCGAACAGCGCGCGCGCGAGCATCAGCGGTGCCATCAGGCGAGTCGCCACGCCCTTGCCGCGCAAGCCGCCCACCGCGACCGTATGCAGGTCGAGACCATGTGCGGGCACGACGCGCGTTTCCATGCCGCCCTCGGCGCCCAGCCACGCCACCGCCACGCCGCGCGAACGCAGCTCGTCGGCCACGGCGAGCCCCGGGAAAATGTGACCGCCGGTACCGCCGGCCATGATCAGCACGGGGGCGCTCATGCCATGCCTCCGAGCGGCGCGTTGGCGTCCGGCACCGCGTTGGCAGGCAGGCGCACGGCCGTCTGGCGTGCGTCTTCGGCCCGATTGATCTCGAACGTGGCGCGCAGCAGCACACCGACCATGGCGCAGGTCATCAGCACGGACGAACCGCCCGAGCTGATCAGCGGCAGGGTGAGGCCCTTGGTCGGCAGCACGCCCAGGTTCACGCCGATCGAGACCATGGCCTGGAAACCCATCATCAGTGAGATGCCATAGGCGACGTAGCCGGAGAAACGGTGGCCAAGCTCGACGCCCTTCAGGCCCAGGTACAGACCGCGGCCAACCAGCACGACGTAGAGGAAGATGACCAGGACGATGCCGGCGAGACCGAGTTCTTCGGCGAGCACGGCAAGGATGAAGTCGGTATGTGCCTCGGGCAGGTAGAACAGCTTTTGCACGCTCGAACCCAGCCCCACGCCCGTCCACTCGCCACGACCCACGGCGATCAGGGCCTGGGTCAGCTGGAAGCCGTCGTTGAACGGATCCTTCCAGGGATCGAGGAACGAGGTCAGGCGCTTGATGCGGTAGTCCTCGGCGGTCGCGGCGTAGATCAGCGCGGGGACAAGCGGCGTCGCCAGCAAGAGCAGGTTGCGCATGCGCGCGCCGGCCAGCCAGACCATACCGACCGTGGTGGCGACGACCAGCGCGGCCGAACCGAAGTCGGGCTGGGCGAGCAGCAGGAGCACGATCAGACCCGCCACGGCGACCGGCTTGACCACGCCGAACAGTTCGTACTCCACGCCTTCGCGATGGCGCACGAGATAGCTCGCAAGGTACGCGACGAGGATGAGCTTGACGGCCTCGACGGGCTGGAAGCTGGTCACCAGCAGGTTCACCCAGCGACGCGCGCCGTTGATGCGCATGCCGAACACGGGCAGGAACACCATCAACAACATGATGATGCCCAGCAGCAGGAGCAGGAAGCTGTGCTTCTCGAGCGTCTTCAGTTCGGTACGCATCGCGGCGGCGGCGAAGCAGCCACCGAGGAACAGGAACACGAGATGGCGCTTGAGGTAGTAAAACGCACCCTGGTGGGAACCGTCGGCCACGGCTATCGAGGCTGAGGTGACCATGATCACACCCAGCGCGGCGAGCGCGAGCGCAGCCAGGAGCAACGGGAGGTCGAAACTCCCCCGTGGGCCCTGTCGGCGTTGCGCCTGCTTTGTGCCGAAGCCAAACATGATTCTCAGCGCACCTTCAACGTAGCAAGACCGATAAGCACCAGCACGACGCTGATGATCCAGAAGCGAACGATGACGCGGGGTTCCGGCCATCCCTTCAGTTCGAAGTGATGGTGGATCGGCGCCATGCGAAAAATGCGTTTGCCGCGCAGCTTGAAGCTGGCGACCTGCAACATCACCGAGGCGGTTTCCATCACAAACACGCCGCCCATCACCAGCAACACGATTTCCTGGCGAACGATCAGCGCGACGCAACCGAGCGCGGCGCCGATGGCCAGGGCACCCACGTCACCCATGAAGACCTGGGCCGGATACGTGTTGAACCACAGGAAGCCCAGGCCTGCGCCGGATAGCGCGCTGCAGAAGATCGCCAGTTCGCCGGCACCGGGAATGGCCGGGATGCCGAGGTACTCGGAGAACAGCTTGTTACCGGCAAGGTAAGCGAAGATGCCCAGTGCGCCGGATACAAGCACGCTCGGCATGATCGCCAGGCCGTCGAGTCCGTCGGTCAGGTTCACCGCGTTGGAAAAGCCGACAATGATGAAGTAGCCGATCACCACGAAGAACAGGCCCAGCGGTACCGCCACCTGCTTGAACAGCGGCACGTACAGCGCGATTTCAGCCGGCGCCTGGTGCGTGTGGTAGAGGAACACGGCCGCGGCCAGGCCGAAGACCGACTGCCAGAAGTACTTCCAGCGGCTGGCCAGGCCACGACTGTCCTTGAGCACCAGCTTGCGGTAGTCGTCGTAAAAACCGATGACGCCGAACGCGAGCGTGACCAGCAGGACCACCCAGATGTAACGGTTGCCGAGGTCGGCCCACAGCAGCGTCGCGATGCCGATGGAGAACAGGATCAGCGTGCCGCCCATGGTGGGCGTACCGGCCTTGGAAAGATGGGTCTGCGGACCGTCGCTGCGCACCACCTGCCCTGCTTTCAGCGCGGCCAGCTTGCGAATCAGGGCCGGGCCGAGCAGGAGCGACACGGCCAGCGCAGTGAGCGCCGCCATGATCGCGCGGAAGGTGATGTATTGGAAAAGATGCAACGACGTGAAGTGCCGAGCCATCCATTCCGCCAGTTCAAGCAGCATCGGATGCTCCTTCAGCGTGTTTCTTCATTGCCGCCACGATCCGGTCCATGYCGGACGAACGTGACCCCTTCACGAGGCAGGTCACGCCCTCATGGATCTGCGTGCAAGCCGCTTCGATCAGCGCTTCCTGCGTAGCGAAATGCTGCGCGCCCGGGCCGAAGGCCTCGACCGCGGCCGCGGACTTGGGCCCGGTGGCGAGCAGGCGCTCGATGCCGCGGTCATGCGCGAGCTTGCCGATACCGGCGTGCAGCTTGATCGTGTCCGCGCCGAGTTCAGCCATGTCGCCGAGGATCAGCCAGCGCTCGCCGCGTGCCAGCGACAAGGTGTCGATCGCGGCGGCAGCGGATCCCGGGTTGGCGTTGTAGCTSTCGTCGATCAGCGTCCAGTTGCCTGGCATCGCTTCCAGGTTCAGGCGACCGGCAACCTGCGGCACCTGCTCCAGACCCTCGACGATGAGGTCGACCGGCACGTCCAGCGCCGTCGCAATGGCGGCAGCGGCGAGCGCATTGGCGACATTGTGACGGCCGGCCATCGGCAGGTGTACGTCGCCGTCGCCGTGCGGCGTGGACAGGACGAAGTGCGTGCCGTCGATGCGCTCCTCGACGATGTCCGCACCGATGTCCGCGCGATGCTCGAGGCCGTAACGCAGGATCCGGCGCGTGCCGGCGAGGTTGGCGAAGAAACCGGCAAAACGCGTGTCGTCGGCATTGATCACCGCGACGCCATCGACGGGCAGCGACTGGTAGAGCGCGCCCTTGGTTTCGGCGACGCCTTCGATCGTGCCCATGCGCTCAAGATGCGCGGGGGCGATGGAATTGACGAGACCGATATCGGGCCGCGCGATGGCAGCGAGATAATCGATGTCACCCGGCTTGCCTGCGCCCATCTCGAGGACGAGGTACTGCGTGTCCTGTGGCATCGCCAACAAGGTCAGCGGCATGCCGATCTCGTTATTGAAATTGCCGGCGTTCACGTGGGTCCGGCCATGGCGCGAAAGGATGGACGCGGTCAGCGTCTTCACCGTGGTCTTGCCGTTGGAACCGGTAATGCCGACGACGCGCACGCTGGTCTGGGCACGCACCGCACTGGCGAGATCRCCCAGGGCGATCTGGGTGTCGTCGACGATCACCTGCGGAATCGCCACGTTGACCGGACGCGTGACAAGGGCGGCGACGGCGCCGCCCTCGGCCGCCGCGGCAACGAAGTCATGCGCGTCGACGCGCTCGCCCGGCAGGGCGACAAAGATGTCACCCGCCTTGAGCGTGCGCGTATCGATGGAAAAGCCAGTGACCTCGACATCGGCGCCTTGCAGGCGGCCGCGAGTCCAGAGGGCAACGGCGGACAGGCGCATCATGCGCGGGCTCCCTTTGTGCTTTTGGCCATCGCCTCTCGGGCGACGGCGAGGTCGTCGAAGGGCAACTTGCCCTGCGGACCTTCTTGATAGGTTTCGTGACCCTTGCCGGCGATGAGCACGACGTCGTCGGCTTTCGCGTCGGCCAGGGCCAGGGCGATGGCCTGCGCGCGGTCGCGCTCGACCAGGACGGTGTCAGGGTGTGCGAAGCCGCCCATGACCTGCGCAACGATGGTGTCGCCGTCTTCGGTGCGCGGGTTGTCGTCGGTGACGATGACGACGTCGGCCAGGCGCTCGGCGATCGCCGCCATGATCGGGCGCTTGCCCTGGTCACGGTCGCCACCGGCGCCGAACACGCAGATGAGTTTGCCCTTGGTATGCGAACGCAGCGCCAGCAGGGCCTGCTTCAGTGCATCGGGCGTGTGCGAGTAATCGACCACGACCAAGGGTTTGCGACCGTCGCCACCGAGGCGGCTCATGCGGCCATTGACCGGCTCGAGGGCTTCCAACGCGGTGTGGATGCGATCGAACGGCTCGCCCAGCGCGCCGAGCACGGCGGCGACGGCAAGCAGGTTGGCGACATTGAAGCGGCCGAGCAGCGCGCTGCGCACGGTGCGCATGCCCCACGGCGTATTGAGGTTGAACGAGAGGCCCTTGGCCRACGTCACGATGATGTCGGCGCGGACCTCGGCATCTTTGTCGGTGCTCTCGCCCGCCATCGTGGTGCGCAGTTTTGCGACACCCTCGCCGAGACCCTTGGCCAGCTTCGCGCCGAACGGATCGTCGATGTTGATCACCGCGGCGCGCAGGCCTTCGAAGGCGAACAGCTTCGCCTTGGCCGCACCGTACGCTTCCATGGTGCCGTGATAGTCCAGATGATCGCGGGTGAGGTTGGTGAACACGGCGATGTCGAACGCCAACGCGTTCACCCGGCCCTGCTCGAGAGCGTGCGACGACACTTCCATCGCCACGTGCGACGCACCGGCATCGCGGAAGCCCGCAAGAAGCGCCTGCATGCTGATGGCATCCGGCGTGGTGCGCTCGCCTTCGACGACCGCACCATGCATGCCGGCACCCAGCGTCCCCACCGTGGCCGGCTTGCGGCCAAGGAAGGCCAACGCCTGCGCGATCAGCTGCACCGTGGAGGTTTTGCCATTGGTGCCGGTGACGCCGATCAGATCGACCGCCTGCGACGGCTCGCCGAAGAAACGAGCGGCGATGGCGCCGGCCTTTTCGCGCAACTTTTCCACCGCGATGACCGGCACGCCGGCATCGACCTTGGCGAACGGCGGTTCGGCGAGGATCACGCTGGCACCCTGCTCCACGGCCTTCGCCGCGAAATCGATGCCGTGGCCCTTCCCGCCGCGCAGTGCGATGAAGGCGTTGCCGTCGACGATCTCGCGGGAATCCAGCGAGAGGCCCGAAACGACGATGTCGCCGGCACCGGAGGCGTCGGCGAAACCAAGGAGCAGCTCGGCGAGAGGCATGGTCATGGGACCACCTCTTCCGCCGCGCTGTCGTCCGCCGCCGGCGGCGGTGCATTCGAAGAGCCGATAAGACCGCCCACACTCGGACCGCCGACGTACCAGCGGCCGACGTTGTCGGGAGGAATGTCGAGCAGGCGCACGGCGCCCTGCATCACCTGCGCGAAGGCCGGACCGGCCACCGAGCCGCCGTAATAGTGACCGCCCTGCGGATCGTTGATAACGACGACCGTGACGATGCGCGGCGCACTGGCCGGGATCATGCCGACGAAGAGCGAGATGTAATTCTTTGCGTAGTAGCCGCCCACGGAGAACTTATGCGAGGTACCCGTCTTGCCGGCCACACTGTAATTGGCCACCGACGCGAACCCGAAACCGGTACCGCCCGGCTGAAGGACGGTCTCGAGCATCCGCACGATCTCATGCGCCACTTCCGGGGTGATGACCTGACTCGGCGGATTATCGGCGCCCTTGATGAAACTCGGCGATCGAAGCGCGCCGCCGTTGGCGATTGCGGTGTAGCCGGTGGCCAGCTGCAACGGCGTGACGCTCAGGTTGTAGCCGTACGCCATGCGCGACTTTTCGATCGGCTTCCAGGTACGGCTCACCGGCAGGTAACCGGCCGCTTCGCCAGGGAAGCCGCTGCCCGTGCTGTTGCCGATGCCGAACGACTTCCACATGTTGTAGAGGAAGTCGGTATCGAGCGTCATGGCGATCTTGGCCGCGCCGACGTTGGACGACTTCGTGATCACGCCGGTCGGGGTGAGCGTGCCCCAGTTATGCGTGTCACGAACCGGGTGCCCACCCATCATCCAGGTGCCCGGCGAGGTCTCGATCAGCGGCGACGTGGGCGTGTACTTGCCACTGGTCAGCGCCGCGGCCATGGTGAAGGCCTTCATGGTCGAACCCGGCTCGACGACGTCCGTCAGCGCGCGGTTGCGGCGATCGTTCGGCGTGCTGCCACGCACGGCGTTCGGGTTGAACGTCGGCAGGTTGGCCATGCCGAGCACTTCGCCCGTGTGCACGTCCATCACGACGATGGAACCGGAATCGGCCTTGTTCTTTTCCAGCGCATCTTTCAGGGCGCTATAGGCGAGGTACTGGATGCGACGGTCGATCGACAGCGTCAGGTCGCGGCCCGGCTGCGGCTCACGCACCAGTTCCACGTCTTCGACGACATGTCCCATACGGTCGCGGATGACGCGCTTCGCGCCGGGCTTGCCGGACAACCAATCGTCGAAGGCCAACTCGAGGCCTTCCTGGCCGTGGTCGTCGATATTGGTGAAACCGAGAATATGGCTGTTCACCGCGCCCGATGGGTAGTAGCGGCGGTACTCGCGCTGGGAGGCAATGCCCGGGATCTTCAGGTCGACGATCGCCTGCGCATCCTCGGGACGCAGCTGGCGGGCGATGTACATGAATTCCTTGTCGGCGCGCGCGGCGATCTTCTGCTTGAGGTCGTCCGCGTCGACGTGAAGCGCCTTGGCCAGCTCGGGAATACGGTCTTCGTTTTCGAGCACTTCAGGCGGATTGGCCCAGATCGAGGCGACCGGCGTCGACACGGCCAGGGGCTCGCCATTGCGATCGAAGATGGTGCCACGCGAGACGGCGATGGGCATTTCACGCAGGAAGCGGGCGTCGCCCTGGTCCTGGTAGAACTGCTTGCGCACCACCTGCAGGTCGAACGCGCGGACGACGAGGCCGGTCGCGCAGACGCACAGCAGCGCGACGACGACAGTCATCCGCTTGCGYGGGCTCGGCCCCTGGCCGCGACGGCGGCTCGGCACGACCGGCTTGCCGTAGCGCGCTTTCATCGGCGCACCAACTGGATGTCCTGCGGCTTCGGCGTGATCATGCCGAGCTTGGCGCGGGCTTCTGCATCGATACGGGCAGGTTCAGCGTAGGTGGCCTGCTCCAGCTCGAGGCGGCCGTATTCGACACCGAGGTCGTCTTTCTGGCTCTGCATACGCGAGAGTTCGACGAAGAGCACGCGGCTCTCGTGGCGCGTCCAGACCACACCGATCGCGCTGGCGAGGACCGCCAGCAGCAGGATCGAGAGGCAGATCGCGCCGAACACCTTCATGCGAGTTTCTCCGCGACGCGCAGCACGGCGGAACGCGAACGCGGGTTCGCGGCCACTTCGGCATCGGACGGGAAAATCGCCTTGCCCACGGGTTTKAGGCGGGTCTGCGCCGCCTCGGGCGGCGGCCCGCGGCGATTGCCCTGCACGCGGCCCTCGTGCGAGCGGATGAACTGCTTCACCGTGCGGTCT
>NZ_JBFUJE010000031.1:0-20678 GCF_056401535.1 Luteibacter sp. P4_E6
GACCGAGTGCGGCGTGCCGCCGACCGAGTGCGGCGTGCCGCCCGGAATCCAGACGGCACGCTCGGGTGGGGCGATCCACGCACCCTCCGGCGTGGTGACCGCCACCGTCCCGGCTGCGGCGTAGAGCAGCTGCCCCCGGCGATGCTGGTGTGTGGCCAGTTCGAAGGACGTAGGGTATTCGTGGCCGCGCGACACCACCGGCCGGGGCACGGCTTCGAACGCCACGGGGTCGTACTTAGCGATCATTGTCCCGATCTCGAACGTGGATGACCCATATCCTAGCGCGGGACGCGCGCTGCCGTGGTCTCATAGGGATCCCCGATCCCCAGGAAGACCCCCATGCAAGCGCCAGCCAGCGCGACGGTGGACACACCGCGCGCGGACCCGACCGTGTTCGGCGTGATCTTCGCGATCAGCTTCTGCCACCTGCTCAACGACATGATGCAATCGCTGCTACCGGCGATTTATCCGGGCCTGAAGGAAGGCTTCCACCTGGACTTCGGCCAGATCGGCCTGATCACGCTGACCTATCAGATCACCGCCTCGATCCTGCAGCCGCTGGTCGGCCTTTATGCGGACCTCCGGCCGACGCCGCTGGCCCTGCCCGGCGGTACGCTGTTCTCACTGGCCGGCCTGTTGGTGCTGTCGATCGCGCACACCTACCCGATGCTGCTGGTCGGCGCATCGCTGCTCGGCATGGGCTCCTCGGTGTTCCATCCGGAATCCTCGCGCGTGGCGCGCATGGCCTCCGGTGGCCGACATGGCCTGGCGCAGTCGCTTTTCCAGGTCGGCGGCAATGCCGGCCAGGCGCTGGGTCCGCTCGCTGCCGCCGTGGTCGTCGTGCGCTGGGGCCAGTCGAGCCTGGCCTTCTTCGCCCTGTTGGCGTTGCTCTCCGGCGCAATCCTCTGGAACGTCGGCCAGTGGTACAAGCATCACGGCCTGCCGCGACTGAAGGCAAGCGCCGCGAAGCAGCCCGCCGTGACGCATACGAGCGCCGAGGCCAAGCGCGGTATCGCCGTGCTGCTCGCCCTGATCTTTTCCAAGTACGTGTACCTGGCCAGCCTGACCAGCTACTTCACCTTCTACCTCATTCACCGCTTCAACGTGTCGGTGGAGAGCGCGCAGCTGCATCTGTTCGTGTTTCTCGGCGCGGTGGCGGTGGGCACGATACTCGGCGGCCCTGTCGGCGACCGGTTCGGACGCAAGCGAGTCATATGGTTCTCGATTCTCGGCACCCTGCCCTTCACCCTGCTACTGCCGTATGCGAGCCTGTTCTGGACCGCGCCGCTGACGGTGGTCATCGGCTTGATCCTGGCTTCGGCATTTCCAGCCATCGTGGTGTTCGCGCAGGAGTTGGTGCCGGGCAAGGTGGGGATGATTTCCGGTTTGTTCTTCGGGTTTTCGTTTGGCATGGGCGGCCTTGGCGCGGCCATTCTTGGTGAGCTCGCCGACCACATCGGGATCGAAGCCGTGTATCAGATTTGTGCGTTTCTGCCCTTGATCGGGTTGTTGGCCGCGTTGTTGCCGGATACGAAGAAGAAGCGGTGAAGCATCGCCGATGAATCGGCTCCCACACGTAGCCTCATGTGGGAGCCGCTTCAGCGGCGATGTTTTTAAGGCTTAGGCAACGCGTAAGCGATAACCCAGTCGCCCTGCTTCRTACCCAGCGAGCCATGCCCACCCGCCGTCACCAGCAGGTACTGACGCCCACTGCTGTCCGCATACGTCATAGGCGTGGCCTGGCCACCCGCGGGCAGGCGCGATTCCCACAGCTTCTTACCCGTACGCACGTCGTAACCGCGGACGTAGTAGTCGAGCGTGCCGCTGAGGAAGGTCACGCCACCGGCCGTGGTGACCATACCGCCCAGGCTAGGGACACCGAGCGGCATCGGGATCGGCAGCGGGGCGCTGTCGATGATCGTGCCGTTCTTGTGGCGCCAGAGCATCTTGCCAGTGCGCAGGTCGACGCCAGCCACGTAGCCCCACGGCGGCGCCTGGCAGGGAATGCCCAGCGGCGACAGGAATGCCGACAGTTCGATGCCGTAAGGAATGCCCTCGGCCTTCTTCACGCCCTCGGTCTCGCTCTTCGCGGGACCGACTTCCATCCTGGCCAGCGTTTCTTTCGGAATCAGCTTCGACTGGAAGGCCATGTAGCTGGGATTGATCAGCATGAGCTGGCGCGTCGGGTCCACCGACACACCGCCCCAGTCGAACACGCCGAAGTTACCCGGGAAGACCAGGGATCCCTGTTCGGACGGCGGCGTGAACATGCCCTCATAGCGTAGCGAACGGAAGCGCACGCGACACCAGAGCTGGTCGAAGGGCGTCGTGCCCCACATGTCCTGCTCGCGCACCTGCGGCGGAGCAAAGTTGAGGTCGGACAGCGGCTGGGTCGGCGCGGTGTGATCGCCCGGGACGGCGCCCTGTGGGCGAGGCACTTCGTTGATCGGCACGATCGGCGTGCCGTCGCGACGGTCGAGCACGTACACACTGCCCTGCTTGGTCGACGCCAGCACGGCCGGCTTCACGCCGTCGGCCGTCTGCAGGTCCACGAGCGTCGGTTGGCCGCCCACGTCCATGTCCCACAGATCGTGGTGCGTGAACTGGTAGTTCCACTTGAGCTTACCCGTCGCGATATCGAGTGCGACCAGACCGGCGCCGAACTTCTCGGAGGTGGGCGTGCGGCCGCCGGCGAACTGGTCGGGCGTCTGGTTGCCCATGGGCAGGTAGACCATGCCGAGGTTCTCGTCGACGCTGAAGAGCGACCAGACATTCGGCGAGTTACGCGTGTAGATGCCATCGGGACCGATCGGCGCGGTCGCGTCCGGGTTGCCCGGATCGAAGTTCCACACCAGGTGACCGTCGTGCACATCGTAGGCGCGAATCACGCCGGACGGCTCGTTGGTCGATTCGTTATCGGTGACGTGACCGCCAATGATGACGAGATCCTTCGTCACCGCCGGCGGCGAGGTGGAGTAGTAGCCGCCCGGCGTGAACGGTCCGATGTTGCTACGCAGGTTGATCGTGCCTTGCTCGCCGAAGTCGGTGCAGGGCTGACCGGAGTCCGCATTGAGCGCGATAAGGCGCGCATCGGCGGTCGGCAGGAACAGACGACGCGGGCATGTCGCTGAAGCAGTGGCCGTCAGCGGCAGCGGTGCCGTGGAAGCGGCAGCGGGAAGACCCGGGGCGGTCGTCGCCGGGGCGGGAATCACGGCGGACGCGTACTTCGCGTCGTCGTGGTAAGAGACGCCGCGACAGGTCATGTGCTCCCAGTGCTTGAAGCCGACGGGACTCTGGATTTTCGGGTCGAACTCCCAGCGCTTCTGGCCCGTGGCTGCATCGACGGCGATCACGCGGCTATGCGGCGTGCAAAGGTACACGGTGTCGCCGATCTTAAGCGGGGTGTTCTCGGCGGTCGTTTCGGTCGGATCGTCCGGACCGACCTTGTCGCCCGTCTCGATCTTCCACGCCACCTGCAGCTGACCGACGTTGTCCGGCGTGATCTGGGTCAACGGCGAATAGCGTTGACCGTAAGGAGAACTGCCGTAGTCGGTCCAGTCGCCATCCGCGCGCGCGGCGCGGTCGCCCTGCGGGCCGGAGACATCGGCCATGGGTAGTTCGCCGGGCAGGTCGTGGTCCACATGGAACACGCCGACGATGCCAACAGCGGCAACGATCAGCAGGGAGACAAAAAGAAAGCCACCACCGGTGTCGCGGGCGCTGTCGTAGTAACGATCACGGCCCAGGCCACGTCGTGGCCACGGCAGCAAGAGCCACAGGCCAAGCACGAACCACACGTCGAGGCGCGGCAGCAGCTGCCAGAAATCCCAATGGACTTCCCACACCGACCAGGCGGCGCTGCCGATAAGCATGAGCGCGTAGAGGCCGACGGCCAGGCGCTGTCGCAGCAGCAACAGGATGGCCACGACCAGCAGGATCGCACCGGCTACCAGGTAGTAGATGGAGCCACCGAGATTGACGAGGCGGATGCCACCTAACAGCGTGGCCACACCGGCCAGCGCAAAAAGGAACGCCGTGAACAGCGTTGCCGGATGAAATCTTCTGACTCGTTTCACGTGTCGCCTCACCATGAGCAGTAACCCCACCCCTATGCGACAGGGTGGTGCTCACAGCGTGAATCCGAAGTAGAGACGAGACATCGCGCGTTCTTACGCGCTCGCGTTTTCGGCAAGCTCGGCCATCATCGCTTCCCGCATCAGGTATTTCTGCACCTTCCCGGTCACCGTCATCGGGAAGGCGTCGACAAAGCGCACGAAGTGCGGCACCTTGAAGTAAGCAAGATGCCGGCGACAGTAGTCCTGTATCGCGGCGGCCGACACGGCGCTGCCGTCGCGCAGACGGATCCATGCGCAGACCTGCTCGCCCAGGCGCGCATCCGGCACGCCGAACACCTGCACGTCCTGGATATCCGGGTGGCCGTAAAGGAACTCTTCGATCTCGCGCGGATAGATGTTCTCGCCACCGCGGATGATCATGTCCTTCAGGCGGCCGACAACGGTGCAATAGCCGGCGTCGTCGATGGTGGCGAGGTCGCCTGTGTGCATCCAGCGAGCATCGTCGAGTGCGGCGCGTGTGTTGGCTTCGTCGGCCCAGTAGCCGCGCATCACCGAGTAGCCACGCGTGAGCAGTTCGCCGGTGCCACCTCGGGGCACGACACGCCCCGTCTCGTCGACGATCTTGACCTCCACGTGCGGATGAATCCTTCCGACCGTAGATACGCGCAGTTCGAGGGGGTCTTCGGCCACGGTCTGGAAACTGACCGGGCTCGTTTCCGTCATGCCGTAGGCGATCGTGACCTCGGCCATGTGCATGTCGCGCACGACGCGCCGCATGATCTCGATGGGACACGGCGAGCCGGCCATGATGCCGGTGCGAAGCGAGGTGAGGTCGAACTCATGGAAACGTGGATGCTCCAGTTCGGCGATGAACATCGTCGGCACGCCATGAAGGCCCGTACATCGTTCTTCGGCCACGGTTTCCAGCGTGGTGAGCGCATCGAAACCCTCGCCCGGAATGACCATGCAGGCACCGTGCGTGACGCAAGCGAGATTGCCGAGCACCATGCCGAAGCAGTGATAGAAGGGCACGGGAATGCAGAGACGATCCTGCTCGGTCAGGCGCATGGCCTCGCCGATGAAGAAGCCGTTGTTGACGATGTTGTGATGCGTCAACGTCGCGCCCTTCGGTGCACCGGTGGTTCCCGAGGTGAACTGGATATTCACCGGATCGTCGAAGGACAGCCTGGTCTCGATCGCGGCAAGCGTCGCCCGCGCCCCGGCATCCGCGGCGATGTCCGCCCAGCGCCGCGTGCCTGGCGCCGGCTCATCGTCGAGCAGGATGACGTGCCGCAGATCCGGCAGCGCCGCCGCACGCAATCCGCCAGGCTCGGAGCTCGCAAGCTCCGGCGCCAGCCCGCCGAGAATCTCCAGGTAGTGCGAACTCTTGAAGGCTCGCGGCAGGATCAGCGCGCGGCAGGCCACCTTGTTCAACGAATAGGCCAGCTCGTGAGAGCGGTAGGCCGGATTGATGTTGACCAGGATCAGGCCCGCCTTGGGCGCGGCGAACTGCGCCACTACCCATTCGGCCCGGTTGGGCGCCCAGATGCCGATGCGGTCGCCGGGCTCCAGACCCAGCGCGAGCAGCCCGGCGGCAACGCGTTCGACCTCGGCGTGGAACTCGCCATACGTCCAGCGGATGCCTTGCTGGCGAACGACCAGGGCCGGCCGCTCCGGCCAGCGCGCGGCGATACGGTCGAGCATGACCCCGACCGTTTCGCCGAGCAGCGGCGTGGCACTCGCACCCTGGACATAACTTGCGGCGTGATCCATGCGGCGTTCCTCGAGCAGGGGCGTTGCAAGGCAGGATAGGTCAGCTGCCGCGACTCACCAACCCGGCGATCACCTCATCGACGCCGGTAGGACCCTTCAACGACGACCCTTCGAAGTCGATCCACCCTTCGTTGAAGCCATCAAGCATGCGCATGCGTGGTGTCGGGTTCGTCATACCCTGGGCGATGAAACCCGCTTCCCACTCGGCGCGTGGCGTCACGCGAGCGGTCACGTCGCGGCCGAGCGCCTTGGCAAAGGCGGCGGCGATGTCGTTCGGGCTGGTGCGCTGCGGGCCTTCGAGCTCCACCACGCGTACGCCGGTGGATGTCTCACCGAGCAGTCTCGCGGCCAGCTCGCCGATGTCCTTCGTGGCGACCATGGGTAGCTTGCGGTCGAGCGGGTAGAGGTAGCTGTCGATAACACCCGCGTCGCGGGCGGAGGCGACATCCCATTGGGCGTTCTCGAAGAACCAGCCCGCGCGAAGGAACGTCACCGGCATGGGCAGCTTGCCGAGGACGTCTTCCATCCGACCCAGCTGCGACAGCAGGTTTTCTTCCGTGGCATGCGCGCCGACCGTCGACAGGACCACGACGCGATCCGGCCGCGCGGCGAGCAGGGCGTCCCGAATCGACGCGATGCTGCGATTCGACTCCGGGTAGCCTGGCGACGGATCGAACACGGGCGGGAGCAGGATGAAGACCGCCTCGGCGCCTTCGAAGGCCCGCGCCAGCGCCGGGGTATCGTCGATCTCGGCGATGGCCACCTCGGCACCGCGGTCGGCAAAGGCCTTTCCCTTGGCCGCATCGCGGACCACAGCGCGGAAAGGCTTGCCTGCGGCAAACAGGGCGTCAGCCAGGGCGGTGCCGACCTGGCCGGTGATTCCGGTAATAGCGTACATGGCGTTTTTCCTCGTTTTGATAGGGACGAGGAGAACGATAGGCCGCTGGGACTAATGACTGAAGCGACTTATTTTCAGTTGTTTAGTGATCTTTTGTCACCTCAGGCGAATGCGGCCCGGGCGTTGCTACCCTTCGTCGCCGGGCCGGCCTGGCCGAAGCTGAGATCGTAGGCTGCACGCTCTGCCGACGACGCACGAGCCAACCCCTCGACATGGGCACCGCCGTCGACCGTGAAGAACGCCACCTGATCGCTCAGCGAGTGCGCCTGGTCCTGCATGGATTTGGCGGCCGCCGCAGCCTCTTCCACCAGCGCCGCGTTCTCCTGGGTGACCTGATCGATTTGTGCAATCGCAAGGTTCACCTGATCCACGCCCGCGGACTGCTCGGCGCTCGCCGCCGCGATCTCGGCGACGATGTCGGTCACCTTCTTCACGCTGGCGACGATGTCACGCAAGGCGACCGAGGACCGCTCGACCAGCGCCGCACCAACCTCCACGCGTTCGCCGCTTTCGGCGATCAGGCCCTTGATCTCGCGCGACGCTGCCGCGCTGGACTGGGCCAGCCGGCGCACTTCCGCCGCCACCACCGCGAAGCCCCTGCCCTGCTCGCCGGCACGTGCCGCTTCCACGGCGGCGTTGAGGGCGAGCAGGTTGGTCTGGAAGGCGATCTCGTCGATCAGGCCAACGATGTCGCCGATGCGCCGACTGGAATCGCCGATCTCCCGCATCGCTTCCATGGCTTCGCCAACCACGGCGCCGCCCTTCTCCGCCTCGCCCCTGGCGTGACGCGAGAGACGGTCGGCCGCGTTCGCGTTCTCCGCATTCTGCTTGACCGTCGCCGTCATTTCTTCCATCGATGCCGCGGTTTCCTCGAGGCTGGAGGCCTGCTCCTGCGTACGATGGGATAGATCGTCGTTTCCCCGGGCGATCTCGGCGGATGTCGTGGCAACCACGTGCGCGCCCTGCTGCACTTCGGAAACGATGGAGGAGAGGGTGCCGCGCATACGCTCCAGTGCACCCAGCAGGCTGGCCGGTGCGTATTCGCCGCCGTCGTTGCGCAGGTCGCCGCCGGCGATGCGGCTGGCGATCTGCACTGCGTCGCGCGGTTCGCCGCCCACCGTGGCACGGATGCTGCTCATCGACAGCCAGACCACCAGCAAGGCGAGCGCCGCGATGGCCGCGGACTTGAGCAAGTCCTTTTCCAACTGGGCCCGGAAAGCGGCATCGATGTCGTCGAAGTAGGCACCCGAGATGAAGTGCAGGTCCCAGGGTTTGTACCAGCTCGAGTAACTTATCTTGTCTTTCAGCTCGTTGGTCTTGGGGATGATCTGCGTGTATCGCGTCATGCCGTGGCCGTCCTTCGTATCGGCGTCGAGCATGGCCACGTACTGATGGAAGCCCTTGCCGTCCACGTCGTCACGAATGTTCTTGCCGATATCGGCGGCGCGCAGCGGATGCATGCGCATGGTCAGCGCCGAATCGAAGGCGAAGACGTAACCGGTGTTGTGGGACCAGCGCATGGCCTGGATGTCATCGAGTGCGGCGATGCGCGCTTCGAGATCGCTCGTCTGTCCCTTCTCCGCACGAGCGTGGTACGCGTCCGCGATGGCGATCGCCGCCGTCACATGTTGCTCCAGCGTATTGGCGAGGTCCGCCATCTGCACGCGGCGGCTTTCGATCCCTGACATGACCGTCTGGCCGACAAGGCCCAGCACCAGCACGGTCATGACCATCCACACCCGCGTGTTCAACGTCGTGCGGCCGAACCAGTTCTTCAATGCGGACATGGACCGTCACCCTGCTCTACTTCCCCGTCTATGCATTAGCGGCGGGAAATCGCAGGTCTTTACGGCACTTTTATGAACAAGGCAGGAGCCGATTCATCGGCGATGCCTACGGAGCGGACAAATGATGGTCGCCCGACCCGACGACCGCGTCCGACCGCCCCGGCAATCCCACCACCGCCTCGGCCCCCACCGGCACATGCACATCCAGTTCCACCCGTCCGTCCACCTTGCGCCAGGCCACCGAGGCCTCGCCATAAGGCGTCATCACGGCGGCGGAGGCATGGTCCAGCCAGGCGGTAGCGGCCGGCCGTACCTCGATACGCTGCCAACCCGGCGCCAGCGGCCGCAGTCCGGCGACGTCGCCGAACAGCCAGTCGTCGACGGTGCCGAGGAAATAGTGCCCCCGCGAACGCGACGCCAGCTTCCAGTGCTCCCACAGGCTGGTCGCCCCGTTGTCTCGCCAGTAGCCCCAGCTGGGAAACGTGACCTGCGWCGCGATACGCCAGGCCTCATCCACGTGACCGGTGGACGTGAGCACGGGGAGGATGATCTTGGTTGCCAAGGCACCCGTATCGAGATGATCGCCACGAGCCTTCGCATCCGCCGCCACACCGGCGGCAACGCGATCGCGCAACCCGTCGGGCACCAGTCCAAAGGCCAGCGCCAGCAGGTTGTGGGCCTGCCGGTAGCCCTGGTCGCCGTCGCCGCGATAACGGCCGGCCGCGCGATCCAGGAAGTGCGCATTGAAAGCGTCCCGCACAGTATCCGCCTGCGCATCGAAGCGAGCCGCCCGTGTCGTGTCGCCCAGCACACGAAGCATCCCGGCGGTCACCCGCTGCATCCGGTACAGGTAGGCCGTGGCGGCGATACGCTTGTCTTCGGGTGCGTTCTCGCCGCCCGGATCGGTTTCCGGGCTCACCCAGTCACCCAGTTCAGTGTCGGCGATGCCGCCGGGAGAACGCGCATTCTCCATCGCCACGTAACGCGCGATACCGTCGACGTGCTCTTCCATGGGACGACGGTCGCCGGCATGCATCCACAGCGACCAGGGCACGAGCACATAGGCGGCATGCCACGT
Organism: Luteibacter sp. P4_E6; assembly: GCF_056401535.1. NCBI lineage: Bacteria > Pseudomonadati > Pseudomonadota > Gammaproteobacteria > Lysobacterales > Rhodanobacteraceae > Luteibacter > Luteibacter sp. P4_E6. The sequence goes on from NZ_JBFUJE010000031.1 coordinate 9,613, forward strand.
GGGTGCGCGAACATCGCCCCAGCCGGGATTCGGCGCGATCAGCAACGGTGCGCCATCCGCTTTGCGCGTGTCGGCGATATCGCGCACCCACTTCGCCAGCAAACGATCGGCATCGACGTTGCGCAGGAACATATCTGCACCGAGCATGCCATCGCCGGTCCAGCCGTTCTTTTCGTACATCGGCGTGTCGGTGGGTATGCCATGCAGGTTGTTGAGCAGGGTGTCGACCGCGGCGCGATGGATCCAGTCGAGCAGCGGGTTGGCGCTTTCGAAGCGTCCGGTGACGTCGACGTCGGTATGAACGACCTGCGCCGTAACGGCACCGAGCGCGGGCTCGCCGCCCGGCCAGCCTTCAACCTGCACGTAGCGAAAGCCCTTGTAGGAGAAGCGCGGATGCCATGGTTCGTGATTGCCGGCAAGCGTCAGGCGATCCGTCTGGAAGCCTGCTTTGAAGTAGTGGTGTTCATCCCGCGCATCCACCGTGCCGTCCGGCATGAGTTTCTCGCCGTAGTGCGCGGTGATCGTCGTCCCTGCCGGCCCCGTCGCGTCGAACGTCGCCCAGCCTGCGATGACGCGCGCAAAAGCGAAGACAAAGACGCCAGGCTTCGGCTCCGTGACGGACGTGGCGTGCAGCGTGTCGGTTACGCGGATCGGCTGTTCCGTCTGTGCCACGAGCTTGCCTCGTGGTGCGGGAAGCACGGTAGCCGGCATCCACGTTGCGGGCATCGTTTCCCGTGCGTCGTACGTTTCGCCACCGTAGAGATCGTCGACCCGCGTAGGGCCGTCGGCAACCCGCCAGCTATCGTCGCTGACGATGTCCTGTACGCGCCCATCGGCGTACCGCACGCGCAGCAGGGTACGCATGCGCGGCTGCCCATGCCATGGCGCGCGCTCCCAATGCCAGACATTGGGATTGGTCATGCCATAAAAGCCGCGACCGAGTTCGGCAGCGAGCACGTGCTCGCCCGACGTCAGCGAGACATCGGTGGCTACGACCTCCACGCGCTTGTCGTAATCGGTGAAACCAGGGGCCAGCACGGCGTCGCTGATGGGACGACCATCGATGGAGAGGTCGGCGTAGCCACCCGCTGCGACGTAGAGCGTCGCCCGCTCGACACCTGCCTCGACGTGGAACGGTTTGCGCAGCAACGGTGCCGGAAGGCTTTCCGGGTCGGCCTTGCCGATCCATTGCGCACCATGCCAACCGGCTTCGTCGAGCGCGGTATCGAAGTGCGATGCCACGCTGCCACCGCCGTCGGTGGTACGGATGTCTGCACGCCATTCGTAACGCTGGCCTGGCTGCAGGACCGGGCCGGCATAGTCGATGTCGAAGGAACGCGCCGAACTTACGTTACCGCTGTCCCATACCGGCCGGCCTTCGTGCGTCACGATGATGCGGTAGGCGATCTGTCGTGTGCCGTTGGTGCGGGAGTCGATGAGCCAGGAGAATCGCGGCGTCGTGGCGTCGACGTAGGTCGGTGTATCCGTGCGTTCGACGCGGGGGGCGTGGACCGTGACGCCGGCACCCATCGCCGCTGAAGCGGCTCCTACGGGGGGCGAAAGTCCCACGGGGAGCGCGAGGACGATGGCGAGCACGAGAGGGCGGATGCTTGGCAAGGCCGGGACCTGTCGGGGGATGAAACGTCCGAGCATAACCGGCCAGGAAGGCGCTGCGGCTCCGGTCGCATACATCCATCTAACGCGCGAAGGTTTATCCCTTCCGGACCTCGAAATTCCGGAGCCAACGTCATGAAGACCGTCCTCGCCGGTATCGCCCTCACTCTCACCGTCGCCTCGGGCGCTGCCTCCGCCGCGCAGCTCGACAGCCTTAAGGGGATGATGGGTGGATCTACCAGTTCGCTGACATCGGGCAGTACCAGCAATGCCGCTGGCATCCTGCAGTATTGCGTGACCAACAACTACCTCGGGGGCGACAGTGGCGCCTCGGGGGTGAAGGACCAGCTGCTGGGCAAGCTCGGCGGCAAGTCGTCCACGGCCGCTGCCGCGCCAACGCAGGACGCGGGCTATCTCGACGGCGCCAAGGGCTTGCTCAAGTCCAAGGATGGCAAGACCCTCGACCTTGGCGGCGCGGTCGGCTCGGACAACTCGCCCACTGGCGACATGAAAGAGAAGCTCACGCACAAGGTCTGTAAAGCCGTGCTCAAGCAGGGCAAGAGCATGCTCGGCGGCATGGGCAAATGACATGACGTGGACGGGACATGGACGTTCCGCCCCGTAAACCGGAAAGCCTCCCCCAGAGGTTTTCCCCATGGCAAAGCACGCGACGTACGACCCTTATGCGATGCGCGACCCGCGCACGCAGTATCCGCAGCCGGACTTCTCCAAGCAGCCGCAACCCGCGCCCGGCCTCGCCAGGGAGATGGTGCCGCGCCCCGATCACGGCGAAACCAGTTATCGCGGCAATGGCCGCCTGAAGGATCGCAAGGCGCTGGTCACCGGAGGCGACTCCGGTATCGGACGCGCGGCGGCGATCGCCTTTGCGCGTGAAGGCGCCAGCGTGGTGATCAACTACCTGCCCTCGGAACAGAAAGACGCCGACGAAGTGATCGGTTTGCTTACAGGCGAAGGCCATACCGTGATCGGCGTGCCCGGCGACCTGAAGGACGAGGCGTTCTGCAAACAACTGATCGCGAAGGCCGTGAAGGAGCTGGGTGGCCTGGATATCCTCGCCAATGTGGCCGGACGCCAGCAGTTTGCCAAGTCCATCGACGAGCTGGAAAGTGCGGCGTTCCAGGAAACATTCCAGACCAACGTGTTCGCGCTGTTCTGGCTGTGCAAGGCCGCGTTACCGCACATGCCGCCCGGCGCCGCCATCGTCAACACCGCCTCGATCCAGGCCTACGAGCCGTCGGACATCCTCCTCGATTACGCGCCGACGAAGGCGGCGATCGTCGCGTTCACGAAGGCGTTGGCCAAACAGGTCGCCGAGAAGGGCATCCGCGTGAACGCGGTGGCGCCGGGACCCGTATGGACGCCGCTGCAGCCTAGCGGCGGACAGCCTCAGGAGAAGCTGGTGGAGTTCGGCAAGAACGTGCCGCTGAAGCGACCCGGACAGCCGGTGGAGTGCGCGCCGGTGTATGTGTTGCTGGCTTCGCAGGAGGCCAGCTTTATTACCGGGGAGACCTACGGGGTGACCGGAGGGCATATGTTGCCTTGAGCCTACGCCGGCCGCGTAATCCGTCCGATCGCATCGATCAGATCGGAGACCCCATACGGCTTGACGATGATCGCCGTGCGCGCGTCGCGCTGGACGCCATTGGCGGTCTGGTCGCCAGTGGCAAAGAGCACTGGCAGCGACGGCTGCACCTCGCGCATGCGCTCAGCCACTTCCACGCCGTTCATCCCGGGCAGGCCGACATCGGTGAGCAGGATGTCGATGGCTTCCGCACCGTGCAAGCGCATGGCTTCGTGACCATCCCCGGCTTCGTAGACCGTATGCCCACGACTTTCCAGCATCTCGGTGACTGCCATGCGGATGAGCGCATCGTCTTCGACTACCAGGATGCGCAAGGACGCCGGAAGGCCATGGGGCGGGGGTAACGAGGGTGCTGGCGCGGCCAGGGGGCCGACCGGCGCGCGCGGTACGCGCCCGGCGAGCACATGGCGAATCTTGCGCGCCAGCGCCTCGCGGGAATACGGCTTGCTCAGCAGCTCCACACCTTCGTCCAGGCGGCCGCCGTGCACGATGGCGTTTTCGGTGTACCCGGAGGTGAAAAGCACGCCGATGCCAGGCTGCCGCTCGACCGCCTTGCGCGCCAGTTCCGGGCTACGCAGTGGACCCGGCATGACGACGTCGGTGAACAGCAGGTCGATCGCAATGCCGCTTTCGATGATCGACAGTGCGCTTTCCGCATCGCGCGCCTTGAGCACGCGGTAACCCAGGTCGGTGAGCAGACCGACCACGGTGTCGCGCACGGCTTCGTCGTCCTCGGCGACGAGTACGGTTTCATCGCCGCCGCGTACGCCCTCCTCGTCGAGCTCGACCACGCGGTCTTCGCCCTGGGTCGAGCGCGGCAGGTAGATCTTCACCGTGGTGCCCTCGCCCGGCTCGCTATAGATCTTSACGTGCCCGCCGGACTGCTTSACGAARCCGTAGACCATGGAMAGGCCMAGCCCCGTACCGCGCCCCTCCGGCTTGGTGGTGAAGAACGGCTCGAACACCTGTCCAAGAATCTCCTGCGGCATGCCCGTACCGGTATCGGTCACGGCGAGCATCACGTACTGGCCCGGGCGGACGTCGGCATGGCCCTTGGCGTAAGCGTCGTCGAGCAAGGCATTGCCTGCCTCGACGGTGAGGCGACCCTGTCCGTTCATCGCGTCGCGCGCGTTGATCGCGAGGTTGAGCAGCGCGTTCTCCACGTTCGAGGGATCCACCAGGGTGTTCCACAACCCGCCGGCGATCACGGTTTCCACCTCGATGGCCTCGCCCAACGCGCGGCGCAACAGTTCGTCCATGTCGCGGACGAAGCGACCGATGTTGACGACCTTGGGTGCCAGCGGCTGGCGGCGACCGAACGCGAGCAGCTGTGCGGCAAGCTTGGAGCCGCGCGTGACACCCGCCATGGCATTGGCGACGCGACGCTCCGCGCGTTCGTTCCCGGAGACGTCGGCGGCGAGTAACTGCAGATTGCCGCTGATCACCTGGAGGAGGTTGTTGAAATCGTGGGCCACGCCGCCGGTGAGGTTACCGATCGCATCCATCTTCTGCGCCTGGCGCAACTGCTCCTGGACCACGTCCAGCGCTGCTTCGCGGTCACGCTCAGCCGAGACGTCACGGGCCACGGCGAAGATCAGGCCCTCGCTGGGCACCGCTCGCCACGAGAGCGTGCGCAAGCCACCGTCGGCGGTGCGATAGCGGTTCTCGAAGCGAAGCGTGGTCTCGCCATCGGCCAGGTGGCCGGTTTCGTCCTGGGTGCGCGAGATGTCTTCCGGGTGAACGAAGTCGAGATAGGAACGACCTAACGTGTCGCGCTCGCTCCAGCCCAGGATGGTTGTCCACGCCGGATTGACCGATAGCAGGCGGGTGTCGGTGTCGGCCACGACCAGGATGTCGCTGGAGAGAGTCCAGACCCGGTCGCGCTCGTAGGTACGCTCGACGACCTGGCGCTCGAGATCTTTGGCCAGTAGCCGGAGCTCGTGCTCGGCACGGCGCCGTTCCACGGCCACGCGCGTGCGGCTGGCTACTTCGCTGACGAAGCTGATCTCTTCCTCGGACCAGTCGCGAGGGTCCGCGTGGTTGAGGTACAGGAGGGCGACGAAGCCGCCCCGTTCCGTCACCGGCATATTGATGAAGGACAAGGCGGTGATGCCGGCCAGGGCATCGGCGGTGGCAGCCGTGCGTGGGTCCGTCCGGGCGTCGGTGATCACCGTGGTCACGCCACGTTTGAGCTCATCGATGTAGCTGCCGTAGTCGCGAAAGTGCAGTACGCCGGCGAGGGTCTGGATCCCTGGCGCATTCCAGTCTCGCTCCACCGTGATGGTTTCGGCCACCGGGTCGATCGTGCCGTAGCCGGCCCGGCTCACCTTCAGCGTCCGGCCGAGTACCTCGGCGACACGGTAGGCAATATCGATCGGATCTTCCAGATCGCGCAGCAGGTTGCCGATCTCGATCAGGGCAACGCGGCGATCTTCGGCGGCACCGGAGCCGTCGGTGCCCTCTCCCGCCGAACGGATCGTCACCGCCGCGGTGGCTGGCAAACCCGGCCGGGCTTCGAGCGATACCCGCACGTGGGCTCCATCGACCGTGGCGAGGGCCAGCTCGCGCACGCCGTTGCCTGGTATGACCAGCGGCAGCGCCGCGACAAGGCGATCGCGGCTGTCGGGGTCCCACAGGCCGAGGAACCCCGAAGGCTCGTGTTCGCGCAAGCGGGCGGTCACCCAGGCGTTGGCGTAGAGCAGCTCTCCCGAAGCCGACACGGCCGCAAAGCCAAATGGCAGGGCATCGAGCGCATGGGAAAGGAGAGTCTGGTCCTGCAATGCGAACGATGAGGGCATCTGTCGAGCAATCGTGGGAGGCTGGTGGGCGGCGATTTTATCGGTTCATTGTGGTTCCCTTTGTGTAGACGGCCTTCACAGAACCTTCATTGGCGAGCCGTCGAAAAACGCTTGACAACAGGGACTCCCCAGCCGATCAACCACCTACGCCAACACCCTACATCTTGTGTTGACGCACCCCTTCGCCAGCTATATCGTGTGTCTCGTTGGTGTCCGGAGAGGCGCGACTGCCCGTCGGACTTAATAGGGAATACCGGTGTGAATCCGGAACTGCCCCGCAGCGGTAAGTGGAAACGATCCCGTTCAATGCACTGGTCCTTCGGGGACTGGGAAGCGACGGGTAGGCGGACCGCAAGGTCCACGTCCACGAGTCCGAAGACCTGCCAGCAATCGGTGCCCGAGAGGCCTCGATAGTGGTGACGGCTTCCGCGGGGAAGCACGTCGCGGACCGGAGGCCTTCAAAGGCGCTCCGTCCCCGACATTTCCCGTGTTTTGCCCCCATCGCATCGAGCCGACCCTCGGGACGGAGGTTTGACCAAGGCCATGGGGCTGCCAACACAATGACGACGATGGATTCCGCAGCGCGCGAGCGCACCGAGACGGCCGACGCGGCCGCCACTCCCTCCGCAGCAACCGACAAGGCGCCTGCCGCCGGTTACAAGAACGACGCGCCGCCGGCCTTCGCGCTGACGCCGCCGCACAACCCCGGACAGATGCGCGTGACCAAGCGCAACGGCGGCCACGAAGTGGTCGACGTGAACAAAATCGTGCGCGCGGTGACGCGCAGCGCCGATGGCCTGTTTGCGGTCGATCCGATGCGCGTGGCGCTGAAGACGATCGGCGGCCTGTACGACGGCGCCACCACCCAGGAACTCGACCAGCTGTCGATCCGCACCTCGGCCGCGCTCACGGCCGAAGAGCCGGAATACGGCCAGCTCGCCGCGCGCCTGCTCGCCGCGTTCGTCGACAAGGAAGTGTCGGGCCAGGACATCCAGTCCTTCTCGCAGTCGATCTCGACCGGCTTCGACCTGGGCATCCTCAACGAGCGCCTCCGCGACTTCGTGCAGATCAACGCGCGCAAGCTCAACGATGCGATCGACACGACCGGTTCGCGTCGCTTCGAGTATTTCGGCCTGCGCACGGTGTACGACCGCTACCTGCTGCGCCACCCGACCAAGCGCTTCGTGATCGAAACGCCGCAGTATTTCTTCATGCGCATCGCCTGCGCGCTCGGCGGCAACGACGTGGCCGAGACGCTCGAGCTGTACCGCATGCTCTCGTCGCTGGAGTACCTGGCCAGCTCGCCGACCCTGTTCAACGCCGGCACCGCGCATGAGCAGCTGTCGTCGTGCTTCCTGCTCGACTCCCCGCAGGACGCGCTGGAATCCATCTACGCCAAGTATGGCGACGTGGCCCAGCTATCGAAGTTCGCTGGCGGCATCGGCCTGGCCTACTCGCGCATCCGCTCGCGCGGTTCGCTGATCAAAGGCACCAACGGCCATTCGAACGGCCTCGTGCCCTGGCTGAAAACGCTCGACGCCTCGGTTGCCGCGGTGAACCAGGGCGGCAAGCGCAAGGGCGCGGCCTGCGTGTACCTGGAATCCTGGCATGCGGACATCGAGGAGTTCCTCGAGTTGCGCGAGAACACCGGCGACGACGCGCGCCGCACACACAACCTCAACCTGGCCAACTGGGTCCCCGACCTGTTCATGCGCCGCGTGGAACTGGACGGCGACTGGTCGCTGTTCGATCCGAAGATCGTCCCGCATTTCGTCGACACCTGGGGCCCGACCTTCGACGCCGCCTATGAAAAGGCCGAAGCCGAAGGCCTCGCGTCGAAGTCGATCAAGGCACGCGAGCTCTACGCCCGCATGCTGCGTTCGCTGGCCCAGACCGGCAACGGCTGGATGACCTTCAAGGATCGCTCCAACGCGACCAGCAACCAGACCGCACTGCCGCAGAACGTCATCCACCTGTCCAATCTGTGCACCGAGATCCTCGAAGTGACCTCGGAAGGCGAGACGGCCGTGTGCAACCTCGGCTCGGTGAACCTCGCCCGCCACGTGGTGGATGGCCAGTTCGACTACGACAAGCTCGCCACCACCGTGCGCACCGCCGTTCGCCAGCTCAACCGCGTGATCGACCTCAACTTCTACCCGATCGCCACGGCGAAGACGGCGAACATGAAGTGGCGCCCGGTCGGCCTCGGCGTGATGGGCCTGCAGGATGTCTTCTTCAAGCTGCGCCTGCCGTTCGATTCGGAAGAAGCCCGCAAGCTGTCGACGCGTATCCAGGAAGAGATCTACTTCCACGCGCTGTCGATGTCGAACGAGATCGCCGAGCGCGACGGCCCGTTACCGGGCTTTGAAGAAACCCGTTCGGCCAACGGTGAAATGCAGTTCGACTACTGGCCGGCCGCCACGCCGACCGATGCCGACGGCCGCTGGGCCGATCTGCGCGAGAAGATCAAGGCCAAGGGCCTGCGCAACTCGCTGCTCATCGCCATCGCGCCGACGGCAACCATCGCCTCGATCGCCGGCTGCTACGAGTGCATCGAGCCGCAGGTGTCGAACCTGTTCAAGCGCGAAACACTGTCGGGCGACTTCCTGGTGGTCAACCGCTACCTGGTCGACGAGCTGAAGACGCTGGGCCTGTGGACCGGCGAAGTGCGCGACCAGATCAAGCTCGCCGAAGGCTCGGTGCAGGGCATCACGGCGATCCCGGCACGGCTGCGCGAGGTGTACCGCACCACCTGGGAACTGCCGCAGAAGGCGCTGATCGACCTCGCCGCCGCGCGCGGTGCGTACATCGACCAGAGCCAGTCGCTGAACCTCTTCATGGAGAACCCGAACATCGGCCAGCTCTCCTCCATGTACATGTACGCGTGGAAGTCCGGCGTCAAGACGACCTACTACCTGCGCTCGCGTCCGGCTACGCGTATTGCCAAGACCACGGTCAGCTCCCCGGCCGCCGTGCAGGCACCGATCGCCCCGGCCGCGGATGCACAGGAACAGGCCGAAGCCGCGGTGTTCTGCTCGCTGGAGAACCCCGAGTACTGCGAAGCCTGCCAGTAACAGTAGAGAAATGTAGGAGCCGATTCATCGGCGATAGGGGTACCGGAAACCTGTGGGAGCCGGCTATTGCCGGCGATCCCGCGGCAGCGGGCCAGACCGACGCAAGCACCCATCGCCGCTGAAGCGGCTCCCACAAAAGCCGCTCATTCTTTCCAGAGGTACCCGATGTCCGCTGCACCGATCACCCGCGACTCCAACATCCTCGAGCCCGGCTTCGAACTGACGCTGCGGCCGATGAAGTATCCGCAGTTCTACGAGATGTACCGCTCCGCCATCCGCAACACCTGGACGGTGGAAGAAGTGGACTTCTCGCTGGACACGTCGGACCTGAAGTCGAAGATGTCGGACGCGGATCGCCACCTCATCCATCGCCTCGTGGCCTTCTTCGCCACCGGCGACACGATCGTGTCGAACAATCTCGTGCTGAATCTCTACCAGCACATCAATTCGCCCGAAGCGCGCATGTACCTCTCGCGCCAGCTTTACGAGGAAGCGCTGCACGTGCAGTTCTACCTCACGCTGCTCGACACCTATATCCCGGAACCGTCGGAGCGCAACAGGGCATTCGCGGCGATCGAGAGCATCCCGTCCATCGCAGCGAAGGGCGAGTTCTGCTTCAAGTGGATCGACTCCATCCAGGGCCTCAACCGCCTGGACACCCGCGAACACCGTCGCCAGTTCCTGCTCAACCTGATCTGCTTCGCCGCGTGCATCGAAGGCCTGTTCTTCTTCGCCGCGTTTGCTTACGTGTACTACCTGCGTTCGCGCGGTCTGCTGCACGGCCTGGCTTCGGGCACCAACTGGGTGTTCCGTGACGAGTCCGGCCACATGGCCTTTGCCTTCGAAGTCGTACGCACCGTGCGCGAGCAGGAACCGGATCTGTTCGACGACGAGATGCGCATGCAGGTCGAAGCGATGCTCGAAGACGCCATCGCCTGCGAAACGCTGTTCGCCCAGGACGTGCTCTCGGGCGGCGTCGCCGGCCTGTCGGTCACCGACATGCGCCAGTACCTCGAGTACTGCGCCGACCAGCGCCTTGTGCAGCTGGACATGCCGAAGAAGTACGGCTCGAAGAACCCGTTCGACTTCATGGACCTGCAGGACGTCCAGGAACTGACCAACTTCTTCGAGCGCCGCGTCTCGTCGTACCAGGTCGGAGTGGAAGGCGAAGTCGCCTTCGACCAGTCGTTCTAAGAATCTGGAACCTGGCGGAGATGAACCTGTGGGAGCCGGCTATCTGCCGGCGATCCCGCGGCAGCGGGCCAGATAGAGGCAAGCACCATCGCCGCTGAAGCGGCTCCCACAGTAAAGCGGTTTTGAGGCAGCGGCTGTATCATTGCTGCACTGCAACAGGAACAGCCTCATGACCGACATCGCCCGCCCCACCGAGGCCCGCCTCCTCGAAATCGTCTTCCCCGACCACACCAACCACCTCGGCACGCTGTTCGGCGGCCAGGCTTTGGCGTGGATGGATAAAGCGGCCTTCCTTGCCGCCTCCCGCTACTCCCGCCAGATCGTCGTCACCGCCCGATCGGAACAGGTCGACTTCCACGTTCCGGTGCGCAAGGGACAGATGGTCGAGCTGATCGCCACGGTCGTGTCGGTGGGCCGCACCTCGATGAAGATCGACGTGGCGATGTACACCGAAGACCTGCTCACCGGCGCCCGTGAGCTCTGCACCCGCGGCACGTTCACGATGATCGCGCTCGACGCCGAACATAAGCCGACCGCGGTCCAGCCGCTCCCCGCCTGACCCCGAACTCGTTGTGGGAGCCGATTCATCGGCGATCCCGCGGCCGCGGGAAAGGCGGCCGCAAGTACCCAATCGCCGCTGAAGCGGCTTGTGTCTTTGCGTCGGCGTAGGCTTCGGGGTGAGAGCGGAGTGCGGCAAGCCCGCTAGCGGCGGTGCTGCGAGCACGTGTGGGAGCTGGGGCTGCCGCACTCCCTCCACCAATAGCCCGAACAGTTGCCCGAGTC